>NZ_JAAKXB010000005.1:0-258376 GCF_029479985.1 Aeromonas sp. A600620
GAAGCGAGCCCTGAGATGAGTCATCCCTGACCCCTTGAGGGTCCTAAAGGGCCGTTGGAGACCACAACGTTGATAGGTGGGGTGTGTAAGCGCGGCGACGTGTTGAGCTAACCCATACTAATTACCCGTGAGGCTTAACCATACAACACCCAAGAAGTGTTCTAAGGCTTGTAGCGAATGAACGAACTACTCAAATTCAGTGGTAATGACAAAGCAAACTAGCCAAGTCGTTACTCACGTCAGCTTTCTGGATTAAGAATTTGCCTGGCGGCCATAGCGCCGTGGAACCACCTGATCCCATGCCGAACTCAGAAGTGAAACGCGGTAGCGCCGATGGTAGTGTGGCATTCGCCATGCGAGAGTAGGACACTGCCAGGCACCCAATTTAAGAACCCCGCTCAATGAGCGGGGTTTTTTATTGCCTGGAAATCAGAAAGTAGCCTGAAAATTGGCCAGTGTTATCCCCTCCTTCCCCTGAATTCCTGATCATCCCATCAGTTTTACTCATAAAAAACGGCCCTGGCTGCGTAAAATGGTGCTTTATCTGGTCGGAGATAGCCCATGTTTTGTCCAAAATGTGGTTGTCAAACCTTGCAGAGCATCAGCCCCAAAGAGTTTCGCTGTGGCTGCGGTTTTCATTTTTTCCAAAATGTGGCGACGGCGGTGATGGTAGCGCTTTGCTGGCAGGATGAGGTGCTGGTTGCGGTGCGTGCCCGAGATCCGGGCAAGGGGTTGCTGGATCTGCCTGGCGGATTTGTCGATCCCGGCGAGTCGCTGGAGGGGGCACTTGTGCGCGAGTTGCAGGAGGAGCTGGGGCTCGATGTCAGCGCTCATCCTTGTACCTATCTCGGTTCCTTTCCCAATATCTATCTCTACGATGGCATCACCTATCACACCTGTGACACCTTTTTCGCTATCAAGCTGAGTGAAAAACCGTTCATCCAGCCGGCTGACGATGTGGCCGCCTGTCAGTGGCTGAAGATCAGCGATATTCCCTTGCCCCGCTTTGCTTTCGAATCGACGCGCACCGCGGTGGCGCGGCTGCAGCAATCCTCTTTGCAAGCCTGATCCCTGCTGATGACGATGGGGATTGGCAGCGACCATCCCTGTCTCATCCTTGTCCACTTTTGTCCCGCAGACGCCATTCGTCAGACGGTGAGTGGTATAGTCAGCAGTGGATCCGGATTCAAGGAGCATATCGTGAAGAAGATAGTTCTCATCTTGCTCGGCATCGCCGTGGCAGCCTTGCTGGCCATAGTGACGTTGATAAGCCTTATCGACCCCAATCAATTCAAGCCCCAACTGGCTGAACAGGTGCGCAAGAGCACGGGTCGGGAGCTGGTGATGGCGGGGGAGATTGACTGGCGTTTCTGGCCGAGTCTCGGCCTCTCGCTGGAGAAGGTCGCTCTGCGCAATCCGGCCGGTTTTGCCGAGCCGGATCTGGTTCGTTTCGAGCAGGGCGAGGCCTCGGTGGCCCTGTTGCCGCTGCTCTCCCATCGTCTGGAGATCGGCAAGGTGACCCTGAGTGGCGCCCATCTCTTTATCCAGACCAAGGCGGATGGCAGCTCCAATCTGAGCGGACTGCTCAAAGATGCCACTGCTGATGCAAGCGAACCGGTCGTTCCCGCAGCCCCAGCGCCAACCGCTGATAGCAAGCCCTGGCAGATCAGCTTGCAGGGTGTCGCGCTCTCCCAGGCCAGTGCGCTGGTACAGGATGATCGCAGCGGCACGTCGCTGCGACTGGATCGCCTCGATCTCGATATGGGGCAACTGGCCACCGGTCAGTGGGTACCCGTGACGCTGGCCGCCAAGGGGAGTGCCGACAAGCTCGCTTTCGACGTTAAAGGGCAGACCCAGATCAAGCTGGCGCAGGAGGTGATGGCGAGTGAGCTGAAAGATCTGAGCCTCAGCGGCAGCCTGAGTGACCCGTCTCTGCGACTCGACAGTTTCTCCATCAAGGGAGACCGACTGGCCCTTGGTGAGTGGAGCAACCTCACGTTGGCGCTGAAAGGAGCCAAGGGTGAGGGGCAGCAAGCTTCACTGGCTGGTTCGCTGGAAGGAACGCTCAAGGGACGGCTCGATAAAGAGATGAAGCTGGCCGAGCTCTCCGATGTGCTGCTGACGGCTGCGCTGGAAGGTGATGCGCTGCCGCGCCCGCAGATGAAGCTGAAACTGGCCGGGTTTGCCCGTGCCGAGCTCGACAAGGAGTTGATTACCCTGAGCAAGCTGGTGATGAGTGCTGATGAGGCGCTGCTGAGTGGTGATGGAACCGTGCAGCTTGGCGCTGTTCCCTCGATCAGCTTCGATCTCAAGGGGGAGAAGCTGGATCTCGACAAATGGCTCGCCAGATCGGCACCGACCACACCAGCGCAGGCGAGAGAGGACAAACCAACGGTCGGTGCTTCCAATACCGCTGCAACTGGCGATAAAGAAGCAACCGGCAAGAGCGAAGCCCTCTCCGCGGTTGAACCGGATCTGGGCGCGCTCAAAGGTGTGGATCTGGATGGTCGGTTGCAACTCGGTAGCCTGCGCCTGAAAGGGCTGGATCTCGGTACTGTCGATCTGCAGGTGGTTTTGGCCAAGGGACTGCTGACGCTCAAACAGTTCAGCGCGACCGTGGCGGGCGGTCAGGTAAGCGCGAAAGGGGTTCTCGACGCACGCCAGCAACCCGCCACCTACAAGGTGCACAAGCAGGTGGCCGGAGTGAACATTCGTCCCTTGCTGCAGACTCTGGCCCAGAGCGATCTGCTGGAGGGTAAGGGCGATCTCGATGTGCAGGTGCAGGGGCGTGGTCTCTCTCCTCTGGCACTGCGCAACGGAATGCAGGGCAAGGTGACCTTGAAGCTGAGCGACGGCGCCCTGCACGGCATCAACCTAGCGGAAATGATCCGCGAGGCGCGGGCCACCCTCACCGGCAAGGGGGCCGAGCAGGTGAAGGAGGCGCGCAAGACCGACTTCAGCGCCCTCACCGCCAGCTTCCAGATTGCCGACGGCATCGCCCGTAGCAACGACATCCAGCTCTTTGCCCCCGCCTTGCGGGTCAAGGGCGAGGGGCAGACGGCGCTGGTGCTGGAGAGCCTCGACTTCCTGTTCCTCACCTCCATTGTCGAGAGCAGCAAGGGGCAGGGGGGCAAGGATGTGGATGAGCTGAAGGAGATCACCATTCCGGTGCGGATCGGCGGTCACTGGCAAGCCCCCAGCTACCAGCTCGATGTGAAGGCGCTGCTTAGCAACAACAAGCTGCTGGAGGATAAGGCGCGCAAGGAGGCCGAACGCGGCCTCAAGAAGCTGCTGGGGGACAAGGCCGACAATGAAGCCGTCAAAGGTGTGGCTGACCAGCTGCTCAAGGGATTGTTCAAATAGCCCCAGCCTTTCGTTTTATCCCCATGCAGAGCCCGCCCCGTGCGGGCTCTTTCTTATTGTGGAGACCGTTCTGTGAGTGTCGTATCGGACTAGGCATTTGCCTGGCAACTCTATAGGGAAGGGCCCGCCTGAATTGCTTCAGGCGGGCCCTTTTTCATTGCCGCTGGCGGGAATTACTCCCCCAGCAGGGTTTGCCAGACGCCGAGGACATGGCTGCGCTCACTCTGCAGCTGATCGTCGCTCACCTTGCGGGAGATCTCCGAGAGGTTGAGGCGATGGCCGAGGTTGCGGATCTCCAGATAGGCGTGCTTGAGCCCCTCCGCCTGCTCCAGCGTGAGTACCCCCGCCAGCACGCACTCATCGAAGATGCGCACGTTATCGGACCAGCGGGTGAGCGCCTCGGGTTCACCGCAGGCGTGGGCCAGCACCAGGTACTGGGCGATGAACTCGATGTCCACCATGCCGCCGGGGGACTGCTTGAGGTCGAACTCGCCGGCGCCCGCCTTGAGCAGGTGATCCCGCATCTTGTGGCGCATCTCGCGCACCTCGCGGGCCAGGGTCGGCAGTTCGCGCTCCTTGGCCAGCACGGCGCGGCGGATGCGGGCAAACTCGGCAACGATGGCGTCATCGCCATAGATGGGGCGGGCCCGCACCAGTGCCTGATGCTCCCAGGTCCAGGCCTCGTTTTGCTGATACTGCTCATAGGCCGAGAGGGACGAGACCAGCAGGCCGGAGTCGCCGGAGGGGCGCAGCCGCATATCGATCTCGTAAAGAATGCCGGACGGGGTGCGGGTGCTGAACAGGTGCAGGATCCGCTGTGCCAGACGCAGGTAGAACTGGCGGCTGTCGATGGGTTTGCGGCCATCGGTGTAGCTGTTGGGGTCACCGCCGTGCAGGAACACCAGATCGAGATCCGAGCCGTAGCCGAGCTCGATGCCGCCCAGCTTGCCATAGGCCACCACCGCGAAACCGCGCTGGCCGCTGGTTGCCACCTCGGGCGGCACCCCGTAGCGCTCGCTCATCTGGGCCCATGCCTGATTGACCACCTCTTCGGTGATCGCCTCCGCCAGCCAGGTGAGGTGGTCGCTCACCTTCATCAGCGGCAGGGCGCCGGCGATGTCGGCCGCCACGATGCGCAGCAGCTGCACCTGCTTGAACTGGCGCAGCGCTTCCATCTGCTGCTCCACGTCCTCTTCGGGGATGCGCAGCAGGAACTGGCGCAGCTGGGGCTTGTACTGATCGAGCGGGGTGGGGTGGTAGAGGTGCTGGGGATCGAGCAGCTCATCCAGCAGGATAGGGTAGCGGGCCAGCTGTTCGCTCACCAGATGGCTGGCGTCGCACAGCCGCACCAGCTGGCGCAGGGCGCCCGGATTTTCCGCCAGCAGTTGCAGATAGGCGCTGCGGGTGAAGATGCGGGTCAGCAGCTCGCATACCCGCTCGAACAGGCGGGCGGGTTGCTCACTGGCGACCACCAGCCGCAGCAGCTCCGGCATCAGCCAGTCCAGCGCGATGCGCCCCTGCGGCCCCACCTGACGGCGCTTGTACTCCTCCTTGAAACGCAGCAGGGCACCGCAGAGCGGGGCTGGCTCGACGACCCCTTGAGCAGTCAGCAATTTTTCCAGCTCGGCGGCGTCGAGCTCGGTGCGCCAGAGATCGAGCCAGAGCTGCTCCAGATGGGCGGGTGCCTCTTTCTCTTCCCCCACCACGGCGGCGAACTCCTGATGGACGGCGGCCATCTCCTCATCCAGATAAGCCATAAAGGTGCCCCAGTCGGCAAAGCCGAGGGCGGCGATCAGCCGCTGGCGATCCCGCTCCTCGGTGGGCAGGGTCTGGGTCTGTTGATCGCCGATCTCCTGCAAGATGTTCTCGACCCGGCGCAGGAAGCGGTAGGCCGTCAGCAAGCGGTCGCAATGGGCGGATTCGAGGGCGCCACATTGGGCGATGGCGGCCAGCGCTTCGGGCAGGTGACGCACCCGCAGCGCCGGCTCGCGCCCGCCTCGGATCAGTTGCAGCGCCTGGGCGATAAACTCCACTTCACGGATGCCGCCAGCCCCCAGCTTGATGTTGCCCTCCAGCCCCTTGCGGCGCACCTCGGCGGCGATCATCGCCTTCATCTGGCGCAGGCCGTCGATAACGCCAAAGTCGATATAGCGGCGAAACACGAAGGGGCGAAGCATCTCGGCCAGCTCCACCGCGTGCTCGCACTGGGGCCCCAGTACCCGCGCCTTGACCATGGCGTAGCGCTCCCAGTTGCGGCCGTGGTGCTGGTAGTAATCCTCCATGGCGGCGAAGGAGATGGCGAGCGGCCCCGCATCGCCAAAGGGGCGTAAGCGCATATCGACCCGGAACACCTGACCATCCTGGGTGGGCTGGTGGAGGGCGTTGATGATGCGCTGGCCCAGCTTGATAAAGAACTGCTGGTTGGCGAGCTCGCGTCGCCCGCCAACCGTGTAGCCGTTCTCGGGGAAGGTGAAGATAAGGTCGATGTCCGAGGAGAAGTTCAGCTCGCCGCCCCCCAGCTTGCCCATACCGAGGATCAGCAGCGGTTGCGGGTTGCCATTGCCATCCATCGGGGTGCCCAGCTCGCCGCACTGTTTGGCGTAGAGCCAGTCGCGGGCAGAGCAGATCAGCGTATCTGCCAGCTTGGTGAGGTGGATAAAGCTCTCTTCTACTTCAGCGTGGCCCAGCAGCTCGCGCCAGGCGATCACCAGCATGCGGCTGCGGCGGAACTGGCGCAGGATGCGCTTGAGCGCCTCTTCATCACTCACCTCGGCGAGCAGGGCGGTCAGATCGCTCTGGTAGGCGGGCCAGCGCTCGGAGCGCTCCAGATCCCCGGAGGCGAGCAGTTCGGTCAGCAACTCCGGCTGTTTGAAGAGGGAGTCGGCGACAAAATCGGAGAGGCCGAGCAGGGTCAGCAGGGGCTGGCGAACGGGCTCGGGCAGCGAGCCATAGTCGGGGGCCAGCTCGACCAGCCGCTGCCACTGGCGCTCGGCCTGTTCTTGCAGCAAGGGCGGGAAAGCGGTGAGTGATGGGGAGATTGATGCGGAGATTGATGCTGAGGGAGAAGCAAAATGCTGGGCCACGGTTGCCGTCCTTGTGGTTCACGACAGGTGGTTAACGACATGGGGTTAACGAAACTGCCGGTTCAAAATGGTGGCTGCCAATCTAGCACTGTCAGGCCCCCGCGTCACAGCGCAGGGGCGAGAAGCATGATCCGGCAAATAAAAATGGGCTCCCTGTCGGGAGCCCATCGGATTGCGCTGGTCATTATCAGTGGCCGTCTACCCAGACGAACTTGAGCACGAACAGCAGGGCAACCACCAGCACGCAGGGGTTGATCTCGCGCCAGCGGCCGGTACCTGCCTTCATCACGCAGTAGGAGATGAAGCCCACGGCGATCCCCTCGGTGATGGAGAAGCTGAACGGCATCATCACCGCGGTCATGAAGGCTGGTACCGCTTCGGTCAGATCTTCCCACTTCACCCGGGTCAGCTCGGAGCACATCAGCACGCCCACATAAATGAGGGCGCCAGCGGCGGCGTAGGCCGGCACCATGGCGGCGACCGGAGAGAAGAAGATAGCCAGCAGGAACAGGATGCCGACCACGATGGCAGTCAGACCGGTACGGCCGCCGACGGCAACGCCGGAGCTGCTCTCGATAAAGGCGGTGACCGAGGAGGTGCCCATGAAAGCGCCGCCGACGGAGCTGACGCTATCGACCATCAGCGCCTGTTTCATGCGCGGGAAGTGGCCCTTGTCATCGGCCAGCTTGGCGCGGTTGGTGACGCCGATCAGGGTGCCGGAGGAGTCGAACAGGTTGACCAGCATAAAGGAGAAGATGATCCCGGCGAGGCTGATATCGAGCGATCCCATCAGATCCAGCTGGCCGAACACCGGCTCGATGCTGGGAGGCATGGAGACAAAGCCCTTGAAGGTGACATCGCCAAACAGCCAGCCCAGACCCGTGGTGACCACGATGGCGATCAGCACGGCGGAGTGGACGCCGCGGGCGGAGAAGATGCAGATCAGGAAGAAACCGAGCAGCCCCAGCAGGCAGGGCAGGGAGGTGAGATTGCCCACTGTCACCATAGTCGCGGGGTTGGCCACGACGATCCCTGCGTTGTGCAGGCCGAGCAGGGCGATCAGCAGACCGATACCGGCGGTGATGCCGACCCGCAGAGTAAGCGGGATGTTGCCGATCAGCCAGTAGCGCACCCGCAGCAGGGTGAGGATCAACAGACCCATGGCGCCCCAGAAGATGGTGCCCATGCCCACTTGCCAAGAGTAACCCATGCCCGCGACCACCACGAAGGCGAAGAAGGCATTGAGGCCCATGGCGGGGGCCAGCGCGATCGGCAGGTTGGCCAACAGGCCCATCAGGATGCTGCCGATACCGGCGATGAGGCAGGTGGTGACGAACACGGCCTGGGTGTCCATGCCCGCAGCAGAGAGGATCTGCGGGTTGACGAACACGATATAGACCATGGTCAGGAAGGTGGTGATACCGGCGATCACTTCGGTGCGGGCGGTAGTGCCATGGCCTTGCAGGGCAAACAGGCGCTCAAGCAATCCTTGCCCGGCGGCCTGATTGGCAGCTTGGTGTTGTTGATTCATGTTGGATTCCAATAGGTGACGTGAAATAAGCAGCAGGGGAACGGGCTATCCCATCCATGCGGGGTAAATTGCCCTGTTTCTGGCGGTTAAGTAACCAGACTCGTCCTGATACCGTGACAGCGCGCACATTTTTACACAGGCGGCGCCGTTTACAAACCCCGGATCTGCGAAGCAGATCAATGAATAGAGTAAAAATTCAAACGTTTGCTTTTTGAGCATGAAAAAAGGTTCTCAGCAGAGAACCTTTTATCGAAAATTGGAGGCTTAAAGGGTTTTGAAGTAGCGCTCGACCAGCTGGGCCAGCACCGAGTCGAGCCGGTCTTGCACTTCACCCAGTTCACGGCCGAAGCGGCGCAGAAACAGGCTTGCCTGCTCTTCGGTCAGCTTGCGCCCCTCGATAAAGAACTCTTGCTCCGGCAGCTGCTTGTCATAGCGGGGGATCAGCACCCAGCTCACCAGCTCGGGCTCCACGGCGGCAAAAATCTTGGCAGCAGCGGCACAGAAGGTCTCTATATGTGTCTTGCCATCCGGCCCGAGACAACCCGGTTCAACCCGGATCTGGATGGTGAGTTTTTTCTCTATGGGGGTCGTCATCGTGCTACATCCATGCAAAGGCATCCGTCTAGGATTGTAAGCCAAAAGACAACAGAAAGGGGAGCCGGAGCTCCCCTCAACACGCAGTCAGCCTTATTTGGCGATGCGCTTGTACTTGGCGCGATGGGGCTGGATCGCCTCGGCGCCGTAGGTCTTCTTCTTCCACTCTTCGTATTCGGTAAAGTTACCTTCGAAGAACTCGATCTTGCCCTCATCCTGATAGTCCAGGATGTGAGTGGCGATACGGTCGAGGAACCAGCGGTCGTGGGAGATGACCATGGCACAACCCGGGAACTCCAGCAGGGCGTTCTCGAGGGCGCGCAGGGTTTCGATATCCAGATCGTTGGTCGGTTCATCCAGCAGCAGCACGTTGCCGCCGGTCTGCAGCAGCTTGGCTAGGTGCAGACGACCGCGCTCACCACCGGAGAGTTCGCCAACCCGCTTCTGCTGGTCGGAACCCTTGAAGTTGAAGCGGCCGATATAGGCGCGGCTCGGGAACTCGTAGTTGCCGATGCGCAGGATATCCTGACCGTCAGCGACCTCTTCGAAGACCGTCTTCTTGTCATCCATGCTGTCGCGGAACTGATCGACAGAGGCCAGCACCACGGTTTCACCCAGGGTGATGGCGCCGGAATCCGGCTGCTCCTGACCCGACATCATGCGGAACAGGGTCGACTTACCGGCACCGTTCGGGCCGATGATGCCGACGATGGCACCCTTCGGAATGGCAAACGACAGATCGTCGATCAGCACCCGATCACCGTAGGATTTGCGCAGGTTGGCCACTTCCACCACCTTGTCGCCGAGGCGCGGTCCGGGCGGAATGAACAGCTCGTTGGTCTCGTTGCGCTTCTGGTAGTCGTTGGTGTTGAGCTCTTCGAAGCGAGCCATACGGGCCTTGGACTTGGCCTGACGCCCTTTCGGATTTTGACGAACCCACTCCAGCTCTTTCTCGATGGACTTGCGACGGGCCGCTTCGGAACTGGCTTCCTGCGCCAGACGGGCGTCCTTCTGCTCCAGCCAGGAGGAGTAGTTGCCTTCCCACGGGATACCCTCGCCGCGGTCCAGCTCCAGGATCCAGCCTGCCACATTGTCGAGGAAGTAACGGTCGTGGGTGATGGCCACAACAGTGCCTTCATAGTCGTGCAGGAAGCGCTCCAGCCAGGCCACGGATTCCGCATCCAGGTGGTTGGTCGGTTCGTCCAGCAGCAGCATGTCCGGCTTTTCCAGCAGCAGACGGCAGAGCGCCACACGGCGGCGCTCACCACCGGAGAGGTGTTTGATCTTGGCATCCCAGGCCGGCAGGCGCAGGGCATCGGCCGCGCGCTCCAGCTGGTTTTCCATGTTGTGGCCGCCCTGGGCCTGGATGATGGCTTCCAGCTCGCCCTGTTCGCGGGCCAGCTTGTCAAAGTCGGCATCCGGGTCGGCGTAGGCCGCATAGACCTCGTCCAGACGGGCCATGGCGCGCTTCACCTCGCCAACGGCCTCTTCGACTGCTTCGCGTACGGTCTGCTCCGGCTCCAGCTTCGGCTCCTGCGGCAGGTAGCCGATCTTGATGCCGGGCTGCGGACGGGCTTCCCCTTCGATCTCGGTGTCGATGCCCGCCATGATGCGCAGCAAGGTCGATTTACCGGCGCCGTTCAGACCCAGCACGCCAATCTTGGCGCCCGGGAAGAAGCTCAAGGAGATGTTCTTGAGAATATGACGCTTGGGCGGCACTACCTTGCCGACCCGGTTCATGGTGTAAATAAATTGAGCCATTGGCTAATTCTCTTCCTTTTCAGCAGGTTAATGTCTTGGCATTAACAGACTGATGTCGTGGTGGGGCCTGGTCGACACAGGTCAACCCGGTTCCAAAAAACGTTCCGATTGTAAACCAATGGGCAAGGGGGGGCAAAGATGGGGAAGATAGGCCGCCTGTCATGACGGCCTCTTATAGGGCCTTATGCCTTGTGGAAACTGTTGATCAGAGCGTTTGCGTAATCAATGACAAATTGCTGGCAGTGGATGGCAGTCTGCGGGTCAAACTCTTCACCGTGGAGATCGGTATTGGAGAGTACCCGGATGCCGACAAAGGGTACCTTGTAGGCCTCAGCCACTAGGGCGGCGGAGGAGGTTTCCATCTCTTCCGCGGCGGTCTGGTAGGTCTGATGCAGCCAGTTGATGCGCGCTACCTGTCGGTTCCACTCATCGGCGGTGCCAATGATGCCGCCTACTACTCGGCCGTGGCGATAGCGATCGGCCATACCGAGGGCGCGGCCAATCAGCTCGGGATCGCCAGCGAACGAGCTGTGCTCCACCAGCTTGCCGTTATCGCGCAGACGCATGGTGACCTCGAAGTTGTGCCATTTGCTCGGATCGACGCCTTGCTCGGCGGGCATCAGGTCACTGCGATAGGCTCCCATGTTGAAGCTCTTGGTGCCGATAACGATATCGCCCCGGTGCAGTGCCGGATCATGGCCTCCTGCCGTACCCTGATTGATGATGAGACGCGGCTTGAAACGCTCAATCGCCAACGTGGTGGCGGCAGCGGCATTGGCCAGACCCACCTCGGTGCGGGAGATGACCACCGGATAGTCCGAGATAGTACCCTGCCAGTATGTCCAGGCCCCCACAGTCAGCTCCGTCTTGTCTTTCAGTGCGGCAACGAGAGTTTCGACTTCGACGTCCATCGCCCCCTGGATCAGGATGGGGGCCGGGGTGGCCGCCATCACGCTGGAGGAGAGGAGGGCAAAGAGGGTGAGCAGGCGCGAACAGCGTTTGATGATATTCATGGGATACATGTAGGGCTGGCGAGAAAGCGCCGGATCCTACCGAAAGGAAAACGGTTGCGCAATGTTGGTGCGTGTTTTGTCAGTAACGGACATGCTGATGAATGGCCTCAGGGCTGCTTGTGGCCAGCGAAGTAGAGCACCCGTTTTACATACTCCTGTGTTTCGTCATAGGGTGGGATCCCGCCATAGCGTTCCACCGCTTTTTCCCCGGCATTGTAGGCTGCCGAGATCAGTACCCAGTCGCCATCGAAGCGGCGATCCAGCCATTTGAGATAACTGACGCCACCCTTGATGTTCTGGGCTGGATCGAATGGCCGGGTTACCCCGAACCGTTGCTGGGTTTCGGGGATCAGCTGCATCAGCCCTTGGGCATTCTTGGGGGAAACGGCACGGCTGTTGAGATTGGATTCGGCGATGGCAATCGCTAGTACCAGCCGGGCATCCACCTTATGGTGTTTGGCGGCGTGACGCAGCATGGTGACCAGCTTCTGTTTGCCCGGTGACTGGCGTGCCAGATATGCCTCGACATTGAACGGTGTGCTGGGCAAGGCGGAATAACTCCCTTGTCCGCCGCGCATGCCGACACCGCACTGATCGCCCATGGGGGCATTGCCGACCCGCGGGTTGTAGTAGCGGCTGGCCTGCTGGTTGCCAAGGCGCATTGCCATGGCGAGATAACTGTTAGCCAGCTTGGCGCTGCGCACCGAGGCTGGGCCGGTGGCGAGCAGGCGACCGATCCGGAAATATCCTTCCGGGTTGCCGGTACTGGCGGCCACGCAATAGAGGGCGATGGCTTTTTGCAGATGACCGTGTTGCTGGGCAACTTGACCCTGCTTGATCGCTGTTAGCGCCTTGGGAGCCTGTCTGAAATCCCTGCCTTGTGCCATCGCCCGCGGCGTACCTGCCAGTAACAACGACAAAAAAAGCAGCAAAAACAGTCCGTTTTCGCTGATGTGCCCCATGGGTTATCTCCTGTTTGAGTACAGAAGATATAGAGGAACATGGCTGCTATCGCCACGAACCCAGTGGATCCTGTTGTTATAGCCGGTTGATTTCAGAGAGCAAAACGGTATGGAACTAACGGCATCTCGACAGTTTCACACCATTTTTCATCCGGTTAGAAGTCGTGGTGATACTCCTGCTCATCCAGCACGGCGGGAGGAAGCGTGCGATAGAAGCTGCCAATTTCACTGACAACCCAGAGCGAAAGCAGGGCCAGCAGGCTGAGCAGGGGAAGCAGAGAGTGGCTCTGGGTCAGGGCATAGGCCGCAATGGCGGCACCGGTCAAAAGCAGGGTTCGGATCATGAGGTGGCTCCTTGTCGTCATGGGGGTGTTGCGTGGCCACGGACAGAGCGCCTGGGGTCGGGAGTTGTTCCCGGGTGGCACGAAGCGCGCTGAGTATATCGCGTCATGCCGCTGCCGATCCGTGGTGTCATCACACTTTCCATAGTCATGGGTTTCGTATCGAGTTGAGCCCCGCCAGATGCGGGGCCAGTAATGGTTTGACGGTCAGAAGAAACCGCCGTTGTTATCGTCACTGTCGGCCCAGCCGCCACTCAGGTTATCGTCGTCGAGAAAACTGCTGCCAACATCGGGAGGTGAATCCCAGCCGTCCCAGCGTACCGGTTCCGCATCGACCGGATTGGCGATGGGCGCTGGCTCTATTATGTCGATGATCTCCTCGGGCCGGTTGCTGTGAAACAGTCCGCCGATCATATCGGCCAGCATCACGCCACCGGCAACCCCGGCTGCGGTTTGCAGGGCGCCCCCTAAAAAGGAGCTGGCACGGGACGCGGGCTGGGCAGGCGCGGTTGCCGGTGGCGGCGTAAAGCGCGGGGGCGTGCTGCTCTCGCTACCAAACAGGCCGGAGAGAAAACTGCCGCCGCTCGAACTGTTCTGGCTGGCCTCCAGCTCCTTGACTCGATCGTTGAGGCGGGTAAGGGCTGCCTGCTGAATTAGCAGCGCCTGGGCCATGTAGTAGGGGGCATCGGGCTGCTGGGCCAGATGCTGGCGGATCAGCTGATCCGCTTGTGGGTCTCGCTTGCTATCCCTGGCTTGCGCTTGCTTGAGGCGGTCGAACAGTCCATCGATCAGACCCTGTTCCTGTGATTGCATCTCAAATCCTCGCTATGGTGCGCAGACAGTGCGTTCAGCCATCCTAAAACCCGCGGGGCATCAGTGGTATCTGATTAACTCATCAATGACCGAGGGGCTATCGCGCTCGTCAGCGGGCGGGCCGGTAGTAGTCGAGATACCAGCGGACAAACTCGGCAACACCTTGCTTGAGGGGCGTAGTGGGGCGCAGGCCGGTGAGGGTGTGTAGCGGTTCGCTGTCGGCCCAGGTGGTGTGCATGTCACCTGCCTGCATCGGCAGCATCCGCTTGATGGCGGGCTTGCCGATGGCCTCTTCCAGTGCCTCGATAAAATCGAGCAGCCGCACCGGCTGGCCGTTGCCGATATTGAGGATGCGGTAGGGAGCTGCGCTCTCGGCCGCGCTCTGCTCGCTGGCGTGCCAATCGGAATTGGGGCGGGGCGGCTGGTCGGCCACGGCTAGGATCCCCGCGACGATGTCGTCGATAAAGGTGAAGTCGCGGCTGAGATCGCCGTGGTTGTATACGTCGATAGGCTCTCCCGCGAGGATGGCGCGAGTGAACTTGATTATGGCCATGTCGGGACGGCCCCAGGGGCCGTAGACGGTAAAGAAGCGCAACCCTGTGGTGGGCAGGCCATAGAGCGCCGAGTAGGCGTGGGCCATCAGCTCGCCGCTCTTTTTGGTCGCAGCGTAGAGGGAGACCGGATGATCCACCTGCTGCGCGGTGGAGTAAGGCATCTGATCCCCCATGCCATAGACCGAGCTGGAAGAGGCGTAGATGAGGTGCTGGATCCCGTGCTGGCGACACCCCTCCAGCACCGTCAGCATGCCGGTGAGGTTGCTGTCGGCGTAGGCAAACGGATTCTCCAGCGAGTAGCGTACCCCCGCCTGAGCCCCCAGATGGATCACGCGCTCGAAACCATGACGGGCAAAGAGAGTAGCCATCGCTTCGCGATCCGCCAGATCGACCCGTTCGAAGTGGAAATGGGGATAACTGGCCAATTGTGCCAGCCGCGCCTCTTTCAGACTCACCTCGTAGTAGTCGTTAAGGTTGTCGATGCCCACCACCTGATGACCCGCCGCGCAGAGCCGGCTGGCCACATGAAAACCGATAAAGCCGGCAACACCGGTGACCAGATAGGTCATGGTTGGGGTCCTGTGCAGATCATGGGGCTCCTGACAGTGATGAGAAAAGGGGGTTGCGCGCTTTGTAGCAGAGCCGGCGCGTTTGCGCCATGGCAAACCGCCTCTGTCGGCGCGGCATGCTGCATCTTGGTGCAGCGGGTGTCAATGCCAGATGACAGGCACCAGAATGGGGCGTTCAGCCTGACTGTTGTGATCCTTTTCACAAAAAATAGACTGGACCCCATAACGAAGCCCTGTGGACAGGGCTCGCAGCCCGCCCGCAACGGCAGGCGACAGACACTCTCTCTTTACTTCGCTTGGATACAGGTTATGGACAACACCTCGATTCGCACTGCTCATCCTATTTATGAGGATGTGCTGGCCCTGCTGACGGCGGCCGGCTTTGTTTCCCTCGGCATCTTTCTGTTTCATCAGGTTGGCCTGCTCACCGGCGGGACTGCCGGGCTGGCGCTGCTGCTGCAAAAGGTGACCGGCATCAGCTTCGGCCTGCTGTTTTTCGGCATCAACCTGCCCTTCTATGCGCTGGCATGGCTGCGGATGGGGCCACGTTTTACCTTCAACACCTTTGTCTCGGTGGCGGCGGTCTCCTACATGACAGATCACCTCAACGGGGTGTTGCAGATCGGCAAGATAGAGCCCCTCTATGCGGCGCTGATCGGCGGTACCTTGATTGGCATGGGGCTGCTCATCATGTTCCGTCACAAGTCGAGTCTGGGGGGCTTCAACATTCTGGCGCTCTTTATTCAGGATCGCTTTGGCATCCGGGCGGGCAAGCTGCAGATGGGGCTCGATTGCGCCATTGTTGTCGCCTCGTTTTTCGTGGTGCAGCCCTGGATCCTGGCGCTTTCCATCGTGGCGGCGGTTATCTGTAATCTGGTGTTGACACTCAACCACAAGCCGGGCCGTTACCAGATTGCCTGACAAGCGGTAGCCGTGACCCGATAAGACAAGAGTGACCCGATAGCACGAGGCGGCCTGATGGCCGCCTCGTCTGTTTCTCCCCTGGTGTTTGTTCGCTGCGCCTAGCTCGCCTGTTCCAGCCTGCTGTCGCCGCTCATGGCGTTGCCGCTGATAGCGTGACCACCGACGGCGAGCGGGGTGTGGCAGGCCACTTGATGATGGGCCTCATCACACGCCTCAAGCTTGGGTGCCTTGCTTTTGCACAACTCGGTCGCATGGGGGCAGCGCTGGTGGAAGTGGCAGCCGCTTGGCGGCGAGATGGGGGAGGGCACATCGCCGGTCAGCAGAATGCGCTGACTGCGCCTGCGCGGGTCCGGTACCGGAATGGCAGAGATCAGCGCCTGGGTGTAAGGGTGGCGCGGCGCCAGATAGAGCGACTGGGCATCCGCCAGCTCGACGATCCGTCCCAGATACATCACCGCGATGCGATCCGAGATGTGTTTGACCACCGACAGATCGTGGGCGATGAAGATGATGGAGAGGTTCATCTCCCGCTGCAGGCTGAGCAGCAGGTTGACGATCTGCGACTGCACCGAGACATCGAGGGCCGAGACTGCCTCGTCGCACACCAGCAGCTTGGGCTTGAGGGCGATGGCGCGGGCGATGCCGATCCGCTGGCGCTGACCGCCGGAAAACTCGTGGGGGTAGCGATCCACCGCACTGCCCGGCAGGCCCACTTTTGCCAGCAACTCCTGCACCCAGCCGCGGCGCTGCTCAGTGTTGCCTTTACCGTGGATGATAAAGGGCTCCTCCAAAATCTGGCCCACGGTGTGGCGGCTGTTGAGGGATTCTGCAGGGTCCTGAAACACCATCTGCATCTCCTGACGCAGGGAGCGCATCTCCTTCGGGCTGAGGACGGTGATGTCGCGCCCCTCGAAGGTGATGGTGCCTGCGGTCGGCTCGAACAGCTTGAGCAGGCTGCGCCCGAGGGTGGACTTGCCGCAGCCCGACTCACCCACCAGCCCCAGCGTCTCCCCCTGCTTGAGATCGAAGCTGATGCCATCCACCGCGTGAACCTTATATTGCTTGCGCAGGAAGCCGCCTCCCAGCCGGAAGTGCTGTTTCAGATCCCTGACCGATAACAGAGTGCTCATGGGGTCAACTCCTTCCAGTAGTGACAGGCGACATGGTGGCGCGGATTGAGTTGCTCCACCGCCGGAATGGCGCTGATGCAGAGATCGGTCGCATGGGGGCAGCGGTTGGAGAAGCGGCAGCCTGCGGGCATCTCGTGCAGGGCTGGCACCTGTCCCTTGATGGTCTTGAGCAGGCTCTTGGGCTCATCCTCCAGGCGCGGGATCGAGCTCATCAGGCCGTGGGTATAGGGGTGACGGGGATGGTCAAACAGTTCGAACACATCGGCCTGCTCCACCGCCCGCCCGGCGTACATCACCACCACTTCGTCGCACAGCTCTGCAACCACCCCCAGATCGTGGGTGATAAAGATGATGGCCATCCCGGTCTGGGCCTGCAGCTCTTTCATCAGTTCGAGGATCTGGGCCTGAATGGTGACATCCAGCGCCGTGGTCGGCTCGTCGCAGATAAGCAGGTCTGGCTCGCAGGAGAGCGCCATGGCGATCATCACCCGCTGGCGCATACCGCCGGAGAGGTTGTGGGGATAGACAGCAAAGCGCTGGGCCGGTTCCGGGATCCCCACCTTCTGCAGCATGGCGATGGCCGCGGTTTTGCGCTGGGCCTTGTCGTACTCGGGGCGATGAAGGCGAAACACCTCCATCAGCTGCTCACCGACCGTCTGCACCGGGTTGAGGGCCGTCATCGGCTCCTGAAAGATCATCGAGATGCGGTTGCCGCGCACCTTGTACATCTGATCCGGCGCAAGCGACAGCAGCTCTTCCCCCTGAAAGCGGATAGAACCGGCTACCACCTGACCGTGGGGTTTGGGCAAGAGCCCCATGATGGCGAGCGAGGTAACGCTCTTGCCACAGCCGGACTCGCCGACGATCCCCAGCGTCTGACCCGGTGCCACCTTGAAGCTGACCCCGTCGAGCACCTTGATCTTGCCGTCATCGACGGCGAACTCCACCTCGAGATCGCGTACTTCGAGGATTGGGGCTTGGTGCTGGCCGTGATCAACGGCGAACTCCCCCCCGTTATCCGGTACGTCAAGAATGGGGGCCTGGGTGTTGGGCATAACTGCTGCTCCCTTCGCAATGGCCTGAATATCAATGACGTGCATAGGTCTTGTCGAGCAGGTTGATGGGCGCCAGCGCCTCCCCTGCCTCCTTGGCGTTGCGGGTCTCTTCCTTCACCTTGGGATCGAGCCAGAGCAAACCGCCGCTACTGTGAGGATAACCGTCCATCGGCCAGTAGAGCAGATCCGGTGTGTTCTTGGTGGCAGGCACCTCCGGCAGCATCACATAACGCCAGCTGCTGGCCCGCACATAGTTGAGCTGCACCCCAGGCACGAAGATGGCGAGATCATAGATGCGCTGCTGGATCTGCTGGGAGAGCTTGGCCCGTTTGGCCATGTCGAATTCGACGTTGTAGGCATCGATCAGCGCGTCGAGCTCCTTGTCCGCTACGTTGAACAGGTTGTTGGTCTGCGGTTTGTTGGCGTTGGCGGAGTGGAAAAATTCCCAATATTGCGGATAGAGACCGCCGCCGCCCCAACCGAGCCAGGCCGCCTCGTGTTTCTTCTCCAGCATCACCTTGAAGCCGGTGGCGCCATCCACTAGGTTAAGCTCCAGATCGAGACCCGCTTTCTTGGCCTCTTCTTTCAGCACAGTCAGTCGCTTGGAGTGCTCCTGACTGGTGTAGGTGAGCGCTAGTGTCAGCCGCTCACCCTTCTCATTTTGCAGGATGCCGTCCGGCCCCGGCTTGTTGTAGCCGCCCTTGGCAAAGTACTCCCGCGCCTTACCGATGTCATAAGCCCGCTCCGGCAACGTGATGTCGGTGAATTCGCCAAAGCCCGAGTCAAAGGTGGTGGCTCTGTCATAGTCGCCGCGCAGCACGGTCTCGATCATCTTGTCGATGTTGAAGGCGTGCTGGATGCCGAGGCGCACGTTTACGTCCGCCAGCTTGGGGTTGGCCACATTGAGGTGCACCCCCTGACCGCCCTGTTTGGTGTCGGTCATGGCCATCACCTTCTGCACGTAGCCTTTTTTGTACTCCGGGGTGACCGCTTTTTCATGCCACCAGTTGGGCAGGATCATCTCGAAGGTATCGATCTCCCCTTTCAGGAAGTGGCGGAAGGCGATGTTGTGGTCGCGGATCACCTGCACCTTGATGGTGTCGATGTTGAATCTGTACTGGTTGTAGCGATCATCCTTTGCCCACCAATCCTTCTGCTTGCTGAAGGTGACCGACTTGCCCTTCTTGACGTCGCTGATCACGTAGGGACCTGTGGTGGGCACCACGGCCCAGTTGTACTGCTTCACCCAGTTGGGGGTCAGCTTGTAGTAGTGTTTGGGCTGGGGCCACAGCTCGGTGGTGTTGAGCAGGTCCATCTTGGCCTTGCGGTTGCCCGCTTTGACCATAATGGTGTGATCATCGATCTTCTCTACCGCTACCACTTCAGTGGTGTAGTAGTTGTTGAACCAGGGCCCCTTGATGTGTTTGGAGCGCATCATCTCGTAGCCGAAGGTGTAGTCGTCAGCATTGACCGGCTTGCCATCCGACCATTTGGCTCGCGGATCCAGCTTGAAGTAGACGGTCTGGCTGTCTGGCGCGATGGCCCAGTGGGTCGCCAGCGAGGGGATGGGGTTGCCGGTATTGGGGTGGAAGCTGATGAGTCGCAACTGGTTATCGAGAATAAAGGAGCGGAACGATCCGTTGGAGTCAGGCCCCACGGTGCGAAACGTCAGCGGAAAGCTCTCCACAAACATATTGAGGCTGCCGCCCGACAGCGCCTTGGGGGAGGCGAACACAGGATCCGTGTCGTTGGTCTCCCATTTGAGATCCGCGGGCAGGCTGGCCGCCCAGACCCAGGATCCGTTTACCAGCACAAAGAGAGCACCTATCCATTTGATTTTATTTTTCATGTTTGACTTCCAGGTCTGGCCCCTGCACTGGGGGTCTTGATTGATAACGGGATTATCCCTTGCTCCCGGGACCGCCGATGGCGGCGGCCCGTCCTTCATTAATCACTGTTCGTTACCCGGCACCTGCCGATGCGCTGGCATCGGCTGGCTTATTGGTAACGGGTAAATATGCGCGGATCGAACGCCTCGCGGATCGCCTCACCGATAAAGGAGACCATGATCAGCACCAGACTCACCGCGGCCACCACCGAGCTGACGATCCAGATGGCATCCAGATTGTTGATGCCCTGGGAGAGCAGCTCCCCCCAGCTCGGGGTCGGCGGTGCCAGCCCGAAGCCCAGATAGTCGAGGGCCGTGAGGGTGGAGATATTGCCCACCACGGCGAATGGCGCCAGGGTAACGATCATCATCAGGGTGTTGGGCAGGATGTGGTTGAAGATGATCCGCCCGGTGGTCGCCCCTTGCGCTCGCGCCGCCATCACATAGTCTCGCGCCCGCTCCTTGTAGGTGAGGGTGCGCATATACCAGGTGATCCCCATCCAGCCGAACAGCACGTTGATGGCGACAAACAGGCCGAAGTTGGGCTTGGCCAGCGACACCAGGATCATGATGACGTAGAGAAACGGCACCTGGGACCAGATCTCTATAAAGCGTTGCAGAATGAGGTCAAAGCGGCCGCCGAGAAAGCCCATCAGACAGCCGATGGTGACCCCGATGGCGTAACTGGCCGCCAGCGCGATAAAGGCAAAGCCGATGGCGATGCGAAAGCCGTAAACCAGTCGCGCCAGCACGTCGCGGCCGCTGGTGTCGGTGCCGAGGAAGTGGCGCTCGGCCGCGCTGGGGGCGTAAGGCGGGTAGGCATCCTCCTTGAAATCCTGCTCGTAGGGGTTCCAGGGCACCGGCGGCAGCAGCACCCAGTCGCCCTGGCCCTCTGCGGCAAATTTGGCCTTGAGCTGGCGGTAGTTGGTCTCGTATTCGTAATCGAGCCCGAACTGCTGACCGGGGATCACATCGCCATAGGTGGGGAAGTGCAGCTGGCCCTGATAGCTCACTATCAGCGCCCGGCTGTTGACCAGCAGCTCCGCCAGCAGGGAGAGCAGCACCAGGGTGGTGAAGATGATGAAGGAGTAGTAACCGCGCTTGATCGATTTGAAGCGCTTGAGTTTTTTCAAGGTAACCGGATTGAGCTTCATGGTCAGTCTCCAAACCGCACGCGGGGATCAACAAGGGCAACACAGATATCGGAGACGATATGGCGTGATATCAGCATCGGCATGGCAATAGAGGTCTGGTTCATGGTCAATCTCCAAACCGCACACGCGGATCAACCAGGGCAACGCAGATATCGGAGACGATATTGCCAATCAGCATCAGCATGGAGGTGATGGCCAGAATGCCCATGACGGTGGGGTAATCCCGTTCGACGATCGCCTCGTAACCGAGCAGGCCGATGCCGTCGATGTTGAAGATGGTCTCGATGAGGAAGGAGCCGCCAAAGAAAACGGTAAGCACAGACCCCAGGTGGCTGGCGATGGGGATCAGGCTGTTGCGCATGGCGTGGTCGGTGACCGCCTTGCGAAACGGCAGTCCCTTGGCCACGGCGGTACGCACATAATCGGCCGACAGGTTCTCCATCAGGCTGTTTTTCATGGTCATGGTGAGGATGGCGAAATCGCCGATGGCGTAGGCGATAAGCGGCAGCAGGGCGTGGGCAAAGACAGTGCGGATCTGATCCCAGCTGCTCTCCATGTACTCAAAGTCGTCTCCCGGAAAACCGCCCATTGGCAGCCATTCCAGATGGAAGGCGAAGACGGTGATGAGGAAGATCCCCACCACGTAGGCGGGCAAGGCATAGGCCATGTAGATAAGCATGGAGCTCAACGAGTCGAAGCGGCTGTTGTGCCTGAGCGCCTTCGCCACCCCCAGTGGAATGGAGACCGCATAGCTCAGCAGAAAGGTCGCCAGCCCGAAGAAGGCGGTGACCGGGAGCCGATCCTTGATGAGATCCCACACCGGCTCGTAGTAGCGGGTCGATTCGCCCAGATCGAGTACCGCCAGCTTCTGCAGCCACTCCCAGTAGGCGACCAGCATGGGCTTGTCGAGGCCATAGAAGGCCTTGAGCTCCTCGATCTGTTCATCGGAGAGGGCCTGCGCCCCCTTGCTGCCACTGGAGCGGCCAGATTCATTCTGGGAAACCTGGGCTTGCAGCAGCATGCGTTCGACCGGTCCGCCCGGCACGAAACGGGTGATGGTGAAGACGAGCAGGGTGATACCGAGAAACGTCGGGATGATCAAAAGCATCCGGCGTAGGAAATACGACAGCATGGTGGAACCTCGTCCTTGTTGTTCTTTTTTGCGGCCAGTCAAATCCGGTGACGGGCCTGTCCTTCCTGGCATTACGCGCTGGATTGGTTGCCAAACAGCAGACAATCCGCTTGGCCACTGTAAAAGCTCTGCAACAAAAATCAAGTACAAGGAAATGGAAAACTGGGACAAATGACCCGCTGAGACCAAAAGCACCGAAAAATGACGTTTTTTATCTGAAAAGTGAAAATCAAAACAAAACGCTACTGCTCAACATTATTTTAAAAAATATAAACAGCTGTTTGTTTGAATCTTGTTTTTGTTTATGTGATTGAATTTTAAGTGCTTTTATTTCTGCTGTCAAAGAAGGGAAAACGATATCATCTCGACAAATTTATCTATCTCCCCCATCGGAGTGGTCAGTCACAATAATAATTAAAATAGAGTTTTATTCTTATTTTTGCCAATAAATCGAAATAAGATATAAAGAGACAACACGTAAACAAATAAGTTCATCAACTTTTAATTCAGCGTCTTTTACATGTTTTAACAACGATTTCACATTGCGCGGGATGTTTTTGGCAGAATTATTCACTAATTATGCCGGTCAAAATTAATACACTCCGCTTATTCCACATCTCACCCTCCCGATCCCCCCACTCCATTGACGTCGCCAGTCAAAGATTGATAAGCCTTACGCATCGCTCCAAAGAGGGCGGTATCAGGAAGCAAACAATAAACAACCAGGAAGGATATAAGCGATGCTTAGGAAGAGCAGAATCTCTGCTGCGATTGCGTTCGCCTTGGCGAGCCTTGCGGCGGCCCCATCCGTATCTGCCGAAGAAGGGCAGAACGTCGAAAAACTGCAGAAAATCAAAGTCACTGGCTCCCGTATCTCTCGTGTTGATGTTGAGGGGGCGACTCCGGTTGTCTCTGTCAGCAAGGCCCAAATTGAACAGTCTGGCCAGCAGACTGTGGCTGATTATCTGAAACAGGCCTCCTACAACTCCTTTGGTGGTTTCTCTCCATCCTCCGGTAGCTCAGCCCAGTCACAAGCCACCGTAGGGCTGCGTGGCCTTGGTGAAGATCGCACACTGGTGCTGCTCAATGGCAAGCGTATCGCCGGTTCTCCCTCCATGGGGGGCACCGCCATCAACCTCAACACCATCCCCATGGCGGCCGTTGAGCGGGTGGAAGTGAACCTGGACGGTGGCTCTGCCCTGTATGGTTCTGATGCCATCGGTGGCGTTATCAACGTGATCCTCAAAGAGGGTTTTGAAGGTTTGTCATTCCAGGGGCGCGTCGGTTCACCGACCGAGGAAGGTGGTGACGAACAGAGTGGTTCCATCGTCAGCGGTATTTCGGGTGAGAAAGGTTCCCTGATGATGGTCTACGAGCATGATGTGAAAGACGAGATCTATTACAAGGATCGTGACTATCTGGCCAAGCAGGGGGCTGAGTCTCCTAGCCTCTATGGTCGCAATATCAAGGGAGTAGACGCGGCAACTGGCAAGACCGTAACCCGTACTCTGAATGGGGTCGACTGTGAAAGCACCGGCGCCGGTTTTGTCACCAAGGGTACGGCTTGCCGCTTCGACTTTGCCCAGGTCGCAGCCAAGACCGCCTCGCGTACTCGCGACACCGTCTATGTCAACGGCCGCTACCATATCAACGACAATGTGGATTTCGTGCCACAGATGATTGGTTCCCGGGTCACCAGTTTTGGTCGTTTCGCCCCTGCTGCAGGTGCCTTCACCGTGGATGGCTCCACCCCTGAAAGCGCTGCAGTCCTGTCTGCCAACAACTTCAGCACCGCCAAGGCTGCGACGGTTTACTACCGCTTCAACAACGTCGGTCCCCGTGACAACGAAGTGACCGACTTGACCGGTACTCTGAACCTGGGTTTTGAAGGGGTGGTTCCGACCGAGGCGGTTGGCGATCTGGAGTGGAACGCCGGTTACATGTACTCCAAGACAGATAACCAGAGTATTGGTAATGGCTATGTATTGGAGCCGGCGGTTCAGACTCAGGTAAACAGTGGAAACTTCGTCAACGGCAGCTTCTCCGCTGATGCCACCAAGGATCTCTCTTATACCACCAGCCGCAACTCCAAGATGGATTTCTTCCAGTGGTATGGCGGTCTGGGTTGGGAGATGGGCGAACTGCCTGCTGGCCCGGTCAGCTGGTATCTGGGTGCCGAGTATAACGATTGGGTTTACTCCGACACCTACGACAGCCAGTCCGAAGCGGGTAACGTACTGGGTTCATCCGGCAACTCCGGTAGCGGTGTGCGCGATGTGTTTGCCACCTACATCGAGAGCCTGATCCCCATCACCGAGCAGATCGAGCTGAACCTGGCGGGTCGTTACGACAAGTACAGCGACTTTGGCAGCGCCTTCTCGCCCAAAGCGAGTCTGCGTTATCAGCCACTCGACCAGCTGATGTTCCGTACCTCCTGGTCCCAGTCTTTCCGCGCGCCGGGTCTGAATGATCTCTATGCGGCGGATGCCCAGTCAGCGGACTTTGCCAAGGACTATGTCTACTGCCAGGCCAATGGTATTGCAAACTGTTCCGAAGAGCAGTACGAGACAACGCGCCAATCCAACAAGAACCTGAAGGAAGAGACCGCCAATACCTTCACTATCGGGGCGGCCTACAATCCGCTGGACAATCTGAACCTGTCGCTCGATTACTACTACATCAAGATTGATGACGTGATCCAGTTGGCTACCACCCAGACCCAGTTCTATCAGGAGCTCAATACCGGCAGCAACCCGAACGTCATTCGTGACGCCAACGGCGATGTCGAGAAGGTCTATGCCGGCATGGTCAACTTGGGGCAACTCAAGACCAGTGGTATCGACTTCAAGGCGGACTACAAGTACGACTTCAACTCCTTCACCCTGCGTTACGACTTTGGCAGCAGCTACATCCTGAAATATGAGGAAGGTCTGTTTGCTGGTGGCCCAATGGTTGACAAGAAGGGCTGGAATGGCAAACCCGATTTCCGTTTCAACTCCGGGATCGGTGCCAACTTCCCACAGCTGTGGAATCTGGATACCTACCTGAGCACCAACTATATCGACTCCCAGAGCCAGGACTATGTGGATGACAAGGAAGAGGGCCATATTGCTTCCAACACCATCTGGAATCTGAACGTTGCGGTCGATACCAGCTGGAATGCCAAGATCCAGACCGGCGTGAAGAACATGTTCAACCGTGGACCTTCCCTGTCAAATGATGGTTACACCTACGATGAATACCTCTACAGCATTGACGGACGGGTCTACTACATCGACTACACCCAGAAGTTCTAATCAACCCCGTTGATATACAACCTCAGTCGGCCCGGTCGGGCCGGCTGTGCCCAACGTCCAAGGAAGTTACGGAGATAGGGTAATCCTATGAAGACAAGGACCATTACAATGAAGAAAGCGCTCCTTGGCAGCCTGGTTTCGGCCGCCTTGTTGACCAGCTTCAATCTGAGTGCCGCCACTGCCGGTCAGGCCGTGGACGCTCAAGCCGCCACCGACAACGCATCCAAAGTTTCCCAGCAGAAGATCGACAGCTATGCCGAATCTGCCGAATCCGCACTGGCTCAGTACAAGGCAGCCCTGCGTCAGGTCGACAGTCTGCGCACCTACAACGAGCAGGTGAGCAAGATGGTCGAGTCCCAGAGTGCCGAGCTGGCGTCGATGCAAAAGCAGATCGCCCAGATTGATCAGACCAGCACCGAAGTTGTCCCCCTGATGCTCAAGATGATCGACTCCCTCGAGCAGTTTGTGGCGCTGGATCTGCCGTTCCAGAAGGTCGAGCGCGAGGACCGCGTAGCAGCCCTGACCGACCTGATGAACCGTGCCGATGTCACCATCTCCGAGAAGTACCGCAAGATCCTAGAGGCCTACCAGATCGAGGAGGGCTTCAGCCGCACCATCGAATCCTACAAGGCGAGCCTGGACAAGGATGGTAGCGAGAAGACCTACGAGTTCCTGCGGGTTGGCCGCATCGCGCTGCTTTATCAATCCCCGGATGGCAATGAGACCGGGATGTGGAACAAGAAGACTCGCCAGTGGGAAGAGTTGCCCCAGGAGTATCGCAGTGCGGTTGAACAGGGCCTTCGCATCGCCAAGAAGCAGGCGCCTCCCGCTCTGATCAAGCTGCCGGTTCAAACTGCGGAGAAAGCATCATGAAAGGAATCAAACTTGCGATTGCCTCCCTGATTGCGGGAGCAACCCTGGTCACCCTGCCGGTGACCGCCGCCGAAAAACCGGTGGATCTCAATGCGCTGCTGAATCAGGTCAAGGCCTCCAGCCTGAGCGAATCCCAACTCAACAAGGAGCGGGAAGCCCGCTTCCTGGCTGACAAGAACGAGCAGGGGGCGCTGCTGGCCAAGGCCAAGGCCGAGCTGGCTGCCGAAACCGCCAAGGGCGAGCAGCTCAAGGCGACCTTCGATGCCAATGACAAGCAGCTGACCGAGCTGACTGAAACCCTGCGCCAGCGTTCCGGCAACATGGGTGAGATGTTCGGCGTACTGCGTCAGTTCGCCGGTGAGTTCAAGGGGATCTTCAACGCCTCCGCCCGTCGGGTCGAGCATCCGGAACAGACCGCGCTGCTGACCCGTCTGGCCGAGAGTAAAGAGCTCCCCTCCAGCGACGATCTGGAAGCGTTCTGGACCACCACCCTCAGCCGCATGGTGGACGGTGGCAAGGTGAGCCAGATCCCGGCGACTGTGGTCTACGGCGAAGGCAACCAGGCCGAGAAGACGGTCACCCAGATCGGTGAGTTCAACACTGTCTCCGAAGGCAAGTACCTCACCTTCGTGCCGGAGACCGGCAAGTTCGAGCAGCTTTCCCGTCAACCTGACAAGGGGGTGCTGGCACCGATCGCCGAGTTTGAACAGGGCGGTGACGGGGTCAAGCCCATCTTTATCGACCCGTCTCGCGGCGTGATCCTCTCTCTGCTGGTGCAGTCACCGACTCTCAAGGAGCGGATCGATCAGGGTGGTGAAGTGGGTTACGTCATCATGGTGCTCGGCGTGCTCGGTACCCTGCTGGCCATCTTCTGCGGTATCCGCCTGTCGCTGATCGGCTCGTCCATGCGCAAGCAGCTGAAATCTGATCAGATCATCAAGGGCAACCCCATTGGTGACATGCTGGGGGCCTACCAGAGCCATCGCGGTGACAACATCGAGGATCTGGAGTCCAAGCTCGACGAGATCATCCTGCGCAACGTGCCCAAGTTCGAGAAGGGCATCAGCATCATCAAGCTGATCGCTTCCGTCGCGCCGCTGCTGGGCCTGCTCGGTACTGTAGTGGGGATGATTGCCACCTTCCAGGCCATCACATTGTTCGGTACCGGCGATCCCAAGCTGATGGCGGGCGGTATCTCGGAGGCGCTGGTGACCACCATGCAGGGTCTGGTCGTCGCGGTGCCCATGCTGTTCCTCTACACCATTGTGCAGACCCAGAGCCGTCGTCTGATCCAGGTGCTGGAAGAGCAGAGCGCCGGTTTCGTTGCCCGTTATCAGGAACGTCTGCACGCCTCCAAAGCCGCAGCGTAAGGAGTCACCCATGTGGTTCTGGTTGATTGAAGAAGTCGAGTCGGTCCGCCGGTTTTTGGGATTGGGGGGCGATGTACTGGTCGCCCTGTTCTTCCTGACTCTGATGATGTGGGCCCTGTTGCTGGAGCGCTGGTTCTACTTCATGGCGGTCTACCCCAAGCAGGTGAAGCAGACCAAGGCCACCTGGCTGGCCCGTACCGATCATCTCTCCTGGTCTGCCAAGCAGATCCGGCGCGAGCTGGTCTCACGGGTTGCCATGGCGGTGGACAAGGGGATGCCGGTCATCAAGGTGCTGATCGCTCTCTGCCCGTTGATGGGGCTGCTCGGCACTGTGGTGGGGATGGTGCAGGTGTTTGACACCCTGGCCATCACCGGCACCGGTTCGCCGCGGGCGATGGCATCGGGGATCTCCAAGGCAACGGTACCGACCATGGCGGGCATGATCGCCGCCCTTTCCGGCCTGTTTTTTGTCAACCAGCTCGATCACAAGGCCAAACTGGCGGTGCAAAAGCTGGAAGACAACCTGAAACACGGTTGATGCAGGATGCATACCCCCGGCGAGGCATGGCCTGCCGGGGGCACAGAACAAGCAAGGAGTTTCTGCTATGAGAAAACGTTACAGCGACAGCGGTGCTGACGAGGCGGCTATCGATTTGACCCCCATGCTGGACATAGTGTTCATCATGCTGATCTTCTTCATCGTCACCACCTCCTTCGTCAAGGAGTCCGGTGTCGAGATCAACCGTCCCAGTGCCAGCACGGCCGAGACGGTGAAGAAGGGCAATATCATGGTCGCGGTGCGCGAAAACGGTCAGGTCTGGGTCGACAAGCGGGTGGTCGAGGTGGGGGCGGTACGCGCCAACATCGAGCGGCTGCGGGCCGAAAACCCGGAGAGCGCCGTGGTGATCCAGGCCGATAACGAATCCCGTTCCGGTCTGGTGGTGCAGGTCATGGATCAGATCCGCATGGCCGGTGTCCAGAACATCTCCATCGCGGCAGACAAGAGCAGCTGATGCCGGAGAGAGACCTATGAGATACCTGATATCGTTGGCGGTCTCCTGTGTGGTGGTGTTCTTTCTGTTTCTGGGAATGAACAAGCTGATCACACCGGATCACCGGGAGCTGGTGGAGAAGGAAGACGTCAGCATGACCGATTTCATCCGCCTCAAGCCCCAGGAGACCCTGCAAGAGAAACAGCGGGAGCTGCCCAAACCGCCGCTGCCCAAGCGTCCGCCACCGCCTCCCGAGATGGAAGTGGCCAGCACGGATCGGCCTAAGATGGAGAGCGCGCCGATGGACATGCCCAAGCTCGACATCCCGGTCAACATCGGTGGTGGCAACGCGCTGGGGGCCTACAGCACCGGCGGCGGTGGTGGCGGAGTCGGTGGCAACAACGGCGCCATTCCGCTGGCAACCTTCGAGCCCATGATGCCCCGCAAGGCGGCGCTGGCGGGCCTGGCCTCCGGCAAGGTGCTGGTGGAGTTCACCGTCACCGAGCGCGGCACCGTCAGCAACGTGCGGATCGTCAAGGAAGAGCCGCGCAGCTATGACCTCGGCAAAGAGGCGCGCAAAACCATCGCCAAGTGGACGTTCAAACCGGCCATGGTGGATGGCAAGCCGCAGGCGAGCCGTATGCAGCAAGAGATCGAGTTTGCGGTCAACTAAGGAAGGTGGCGATGAACAAGTTACACAAGATGATCCTCGCCCCGGTCGCCATGGCGGTGCTGCTCAGCACCGCCAGTTGGGCCGCCGAGCAGCCGGCCCTGTCGGATCGGGCCTATCGGGCGGTCAACAAGGCGCAGGAGCTGATCACTGACAAGCAATACGGTCTGGCGAATGCCAGATTGCAGGAGGCACTCTCCAGCGTGGGTGATCGGGTCTACGACAAGGGGGTCATATTGCAGACTCTCGGTTTCGTAGCCGCCCAGCAGGAGAAATACGGTCAGGCGACCAAGTACTTTGCCGATGCCATCGCGACAGGCGGCCTGCCGCCACCGGTGGCCCAGCAGGTGCGCTACAACCTGGCCCAGCTCTATATGGCTGAGGGTAATTATCAGGGCTCGATCAAGACCATGAAGGAGTGGTTTGCCAACCAGGGCAAGGATGACAAGCCCAACTCCCATGCCTATATCACGCTGGCCAACGCCCACGTGCAGCTCAAGCAGTACCGTGACGCGATCCCGGCGGTGGATCAGGCGATCAAGCTGTCGGCAGGTAAAGCGCCGGAGTCCTGGTATCTGCTGAAGATGGGCGCTCACTACGAGCTGAAACAGTACAAACCGGCGACCGAGGTGCTGACCTCTCTGGTCAATATGTTCCCGGAGAAGAAGAAGTACTGGACCCAGCTGTCGGCCATGCATATGCAGGCAGGCAACGATGGCAAGGCGCTGGCGGCGCTGGAGTCGGCCTACAACCTCGGCATGTTGACCGAGGCTGCCGAGCTGCAGCGTCTCGCCAACTACCTCGCCTTCACCGGCATTCCCCATCGCGCCGCACGGGTGATGGAGAAGGGGATGAAGGACGGGGTGATTGAGCAGAGCGCTGGCAACTACAAGACCCTGGCCAACTACTGGCATCAGGCCAAGGAGCTGGATCCGGCCATCGACACCCTGGCCAAGTCCTACCAGCTGGCCCCGAGCGCCGAATTGCAGCTGAAAATGGCGCGCATGATGATCCAGAGCAAACGCTATCAGGATCTGGTGGCGCTGGCCGCCAAACCGGCAGCCAATGCAAATGGTGAACAGCGGGCGGATCTCAAGTTCCTGACCGGGGTCGCCTATTTTGAGCAACAAAAGCCGAAGGAGGCCCTCAACGCCTTCACCCAGGCGGCTCAGAATGGCAACGTCAGCGGTCGGGCATCCCCCTGGATCAGCTTCCTCAAAGAGCAGAGTGGTGCGGCGGGGGAGGCGGCCGTCCAGTAATTCCAATGACAACGCTTGAAGTCCCTTTTATGGTTGCCTGGTGGCTCCATTAACCGCTCTTCGGAGCGGTTTTTTTATGGTGGCAGCCAGTCCCTGCTGTAGTCGAAGCGCTATTTTCCACCTTTTCGCTCCAATGAAAGTGCCACAGTCAACATTGGCCTATCTCCTCCGAGGTGACAAACGTTTCAGCCAGGGCTGCAACCGTGACACCAGGTGGCACAGCGCTGTGGTCTAAGGGGGCGGGGTTGGTCCGCAGAGAGGGGGCTATGCTGTACATCTCTCTTTCAATGGCGACTTGCCAAGGGGGCTTTTGCTCTGTTGATAAGCATCACACCGAAAACGGCCACTTTTAACAAGAAAAGCAACATATGGAAGTTGAAATTTTGGCCGACTCGGGAAAGAATGCGCGCTCGGTTATTTGGCGCCGTGGTGCAGGTTGACCCGCCACCGGCAGACCGAAGATAAGATGGCCTCCGGCCCATTTGGTACAGGAAACCACACAGGAATTTTATGAGCCCCCTTCGCACTGCCGCTTCGGCCCTTTTATGCACACTTGCGCTGATCAGCCAGCAGGCTGCCGCCGTCGAGTACCGTCTGCCTGCGGCCAACAGCCGTCTGATCGGTGAGAATCTGGAATATGTGGTGCCTGCGGACAATCGTCCGCTGGAGCAGATTGCCTCCGAGTTTCAGTTGGGTTTGACCAATATCATGGAAGCCAACCCGGGCGTTGATCCCTATCTGCCCAAAGCGGGCAGCACCCTGATCATCCCTCACCAGTTGATCCTGCCCAACGCGCCCCGCGAAGGGATCGTCATCAACGTTGCCGAGATGCGCCTCTACTACTATCCGAAAGGGAAGAACGTGGTACAGGTATTGCCCATCGGCATCGGTCAGCTGGGGGTGAACACCCCGGAGAACTGGATCACCAAGGTAGAGCGCAAGCGCGCCAATCCGACCTGGACCCCGACCGAGAACATCCGTCGTCGCTATGCCGCCCAGGGCAAGACCCTGCCGGCAGTATGGCCAGCCGGTCCGGATAACCCCATGGGTCTGCACGCCCTTTACATCGGCAACCTCTATGCCATCCACGGAACCAACGCCACCTTCGGTATCGGTCTGCGGGTGAGCAGCGGTTGCGTGCGTCTGCGCGCTGACGACATCAAGTATCTGTTCGACAACGTGCCGGTCGGCACCCGCGTCCAGTTCGTCAACCAGCCGGTCAAGACCACGGTCGAGCCGGATGGCGGTCGCTACATGGAAGTACACGAGCCGCTGTCACGCACCGAGGAGGAGTTCAACTCCACCGCCTCCGTGCCGCTCCCGATGACACCGGCCATCACCCGCTTCATCGCTCACGCCGAGTCTGACTCCAACGTGGTCAAGCAGGTGCTGGAACAGCGTACCGGTATGCCGACCCGCCTCAATCCCTGATTGAGCAAGTTGGCGGTGCCGCGCGCACTGGCTGAATAAAGAAAACGGCGACCATCTGGTCGCCGTTTTTTATGGGTGAGTCACCGCTTGCTCACTGCACGCAGACCGGGCAGAAGGCGTAGGTGCCTTGCGGATCGTTGAAGCGGGTGAGCGGGTCAAGACTGCGGTTCACTTCCACCAATGCCTTGCCAAATCCAGCCGGCAGCCAGCTTTGCAACTGGGGGGCCAGCACTTGGGCACTGCTGTCAAACAGCTGGCGCAGGAACTTGTCCTTGGTGGACTCCTCCTGCTCGATGGGGGTGACCTGCCACTCCTTGAGGTTGGCCAGTTCGGCGGCGGCCTTGATGGCGTCATCCAGATTGCCGAACTCGTCCACCAGACCCAGGGCCTTGGCATCTTCGCCGGTCCAGACTCGGCCTTCGGCCGCTTTTTCGGCCTCTTCCGGGCTCAGACCACGGCCCTTGCTCACCAGACCGATGAAGCGCTGGTAGGTATCCTCCACGCTCAGCTGGATGGCCTGACCGACGTGATCCGGCAGGGCGCGGGTCGGGCCGACACCGACGTAATCTGTGGTGCCAACCCCGTCGGTATGGACACCGAACTGGGCCAACGCCTTGTCGATGGTGGCGAACATGCCGAATACCCCGATGGAGCCGGTGAGTGTGGTCGGGGAAGCGAAGATCTTGTCCGCATCGGCGGAGATCCAGTAGCCACCGGAGGCGGCATAGCTGCCCATAGAGACCACTACCGGTTTGCCTGCCTGTTTCAGGGCCAGTAGCTCGGCGCGGATCTGCTCGGCGGCGAAGGCGCTGCCGCCCGGGCTGTCGACCCGCAGGACCACGGCTTTGACCTTGTCATCGCGGCGGGCATCGGCCAGCAGGTCGGAGAGGCTGTCGCCGCCGATGGTGCCGGCAGGCTGGACGCCATCCATGATGGCGCCGCTGGCGACCACCAGACCCACCTCATCCTTGCCGCTCTGGGGATATTGTTCCGGAATGGCAGCCAGATACTCTTTCAGGCCGACCCCTTTCCAGCCGTGGTCGTCCGCTTCACCCACCTCTTTAATGACCGCCTGGGTCATCTCGTCGCGGGTGGCCAGCTGATCCACCAGCCCGTTGTCGAGGGCGTAGTTGGCGGCATTGCCACCGGCTTTGCGCAGCAGCTCGAGGAAGCGCTCCTTGCCCGGTGCGACCGCATCGGGTTCGATCTCCCGCTGCTCGGCTACGTCAGCCACATAGGATTGCCACAGCTGATCCAGCCAGCGCTGGTTCGCTTCTTTGCTCTCGGGGGACATCTCGTCGCGGGTATAGGGTTCGACGAAGGATTTGTAGGTGCCGACCTTGAATACATGCGGGGTGATGTTGAGCTTCTCCAGCGCCGACTTGAAGTAGGTCTGGTAGACACCAAGCCCCTCGATCACCACGGCGCCGCTCTGGTTGAGCAGCACGTGATCGGCGTGGGCCGCCAGCAGGTACTGGCCTTGAGTGTAGAAGTCGGCCATGGCAATCACCGGTTTGCCGCTCTCCCGGAAGGAGTCGATGGCACTCGCCACCTCCTGCAGTTTGGTGAAGTTGGCTCCCTGCAGCCCTTGCGGCTTGATCACCAGCGCCTTGATGCGCTCGTCATCCTTGGCATTCTTGATGGCCCATAGCAGGTCGGAGAGGACGATCTCGCTCGGCTGCTCGTCGCTGCTGTCCATCTGACGCAGCAGTTGTACGGTGGGGTCTGTCTGGGAGCGTTGCTCCACCAGCACGCCGTTGAGATTGAGGGTCAGCGCCCCTTCGATGGGCGCCTTGGGGGCCTCTTTCTGGCTGACGCTGAAGACGATGACCAGCACTACGATGAGAAACAGCAGATTGACCAGCATCAGCCGGGTGAAATTGAGCAGGCGCCACAGGCTGCGGAACAACCAACCCAGACCTTTGAAAATAGACATAGTCGCGTTATCGCCCTGTTAATGGGTAGAGAAGAGCCATTATTAACCAGTTGCGGGCGAAATTGCCATTTCCGACTGGCGGATCCCGCCTATCTTCGTTCAGGGCACGGCTGTTCGCTGAAAAATTGTCCAAACATTTGTTTGAAAAAGAATTTTCGATTCTTTACTCTAGCCTCAGTTTGATAACAAAAAATTAACTGGAGGCATCGTGAGCCGCTATCCGACCCTGCTGACCCCGCTCGACCTTGGTTTTACCCAGCTGCGCAACCGCGTGTTGATGGGCTCCATGCATACCGGCCTCGAAGAGGAGAAGGGCGGTTTTGACAAGCTGGCCGCCTTTTACGCCGAGCGCGCCCGTGGTGGCGTTGGCCTTATCGTCACCGGCGGCATTGCCCCCAATCTGCGCGGTCGGCTGGTGCCTCACGGCTCCCAGCTGAGCTTTCCCTGGCAGGTGAGCAAGCACAAGAAGGTGACCAACGCCGTGCATCAGGAGGGGGGCAAGATTGCGCTGCAGATCCTCCATGCCGGTCGTTACGCCTATCATCCGTTTAGTCTGGCGCCGAGTGCCCTCAAAGCCCCCATCTCCCCATTCAAACCGCGCGCCATGAGCGAGCGGCAGATCTGCGGCACTATTCGCGACTTCGCGGCTACAGCAGCGTTGGCCAAGGCGGCCGGTTATGACGGCGTCGAGGTGATGGGCTCGGAAGGCTATCTCATCAACCAGTTCATCTGCGAGCGCACCAACAAACGGACCGATGGCTGGGGCGGCAGCAGCGAAAACCGGATGCGCTTTCCGGTGGAGATTGTCCGCGCCATCCGCGAGCGGGTCGGCACCGACTTCATCATTATCTTCCGCCTCTCCATGCTGGATCTGGTGGAGCAGGGCTCGACCCTGGAAGAGGTGATTGCGCTCGGCAAGGCGCTGGAAGCGGTGGGGGTGACCCTCATCAACACCGGCATCGGTTGGCATGAGGCGCGCATTCCCACCATTGCCACCAGTGTGCCGCGCGGCGCCTTCAGCTGGGTGACTGCCGAGCTGAAAAAACACCTCAAGGTGCCGCTTATCACCACCAACCGGATTAACACCCCCGAGGTGGCCGAGCGGATTCTGGCGGGGGGCGAGGCGGACATGGTCTCCATGGCGCGCCCCTTCCTGGCGGATCCCGAATTTGTCATCAAGGCGGCCGAGAACCGGGCGGATGAGATCAACACCTGCATCGCCTGCAACCAGGCCTGCCTTGACCATGTGTTCAAGCAGAAGCGCGCCTCCTGTCTGGTCAATCCTCGAGCCTGTTTCGAGACCGAACTGACCTTTGGCCGCGTGCCCCAGCCCAAGAAGCTGGCGGTGGTGGGGGCTGGCCCCGCCGGGCTGGCCTTTGCTTGCTACGCTGCCGAGCGCGGTCATCAGGTGAGCCTGTTCGATCAGGCCAGCGAAATCGGCGGCCAGTTCAACTTCGCCAAGCAGATCCCGGGCAAGGAGGAGTTTCACGAAACCCTGCGCTATTTTGCCAAACGGCTGGAGAAGTGCGGCGTCGAGCTCTATCTCGGCCAGCGCCAGAGTGCCGAGAGCCTGCTCGGCGGCGGTTTTGACGAGGTGATCCTCGCTACCGGTATTCGTCCGCGCACCCCCAATATTCCGGGCATCGAACATCCCAAGGTGATGAGTTATCTCGATGTATTGCGGGATCACAAACCGGTCGGCCAGAAGGTGGCGGTGATCGGTGCCGGCGGCATCGGCTTCGATGTAGCCGAGTATCTGGTCGAGAAGAAGGTGGAGATGGATGCCGATGGGCACCGTGATCACTGGCTCAAGGAGTGGGGCATCGACAAACAGCTTGGCGAGCGCGGTGGCCTCACGGCTCCTGAAATCGACGCCCCCGAGCGCCAGATCTGGCTGCTCCAGCGCAAGGAGAGCAAGGTGGGTGACGGACTTGGCAAGACCACCGGCTGGATCCACCGTACCGTGCTCAAGAACCGCAAGGTGCAGATGCTCTCCGGGGTGCAATATCTGGGGATCGATGACGAGGGCTTGCACATTCAGGTGGGCGAGACCAAGCAGTGTCTGCCGGTGGATCAGGTTATCGTCTGCGCCGGGCAGGAGCCCCTTAAAGAACTGCAGGCGGGTTTGCAGGCAGCAGGCAAGCCGGTGCACATCATCGGTGGTGCCGACGTGGCAGCCGAGCTGGATGCCAAGCGAGCGATCAGACAGGGCGCCGAACTGGCTGCGGTCATCTAGCCAACCGTGCCCTCTTGTCCTTTATAGTGCGATAAACCCCTGAGCCTCAGGGGTTTTCTTCATTCGGTGCTGTGCTAAGGTAGCGCCATCATTGCCCCAGAGAAGGAATTGCCCATGGATGCCCTCACCCTGTTGCTCAATCGCCACTCCTGTGGCCGTCTCGCCGATCCCGCCCCGAGCGGTGAGGTGCTCGACAATATCCTCAAGGCGGGCCTGCGCGCGCCGGATCACGGCACCCTGACCCCCTGGCAGTTCATTCTGTTTGAAGGGGAGGGGCGTGAGCGGCTGGGCAAGCTGCTAGCCGAGGCGGCCCGTGCCCGTGGCGAAGATGAAGAGAGCATCAAGAAGTGCAGCGAAGCGCCACTGCGGGCGCCCTTGGTCGTCGCCGTGGCAACCCGTTATCAGGATCACCCCAAGGTGCCGAAACTGGAGCAGGAGCTCTCTGCCGGTTGTGCCTTGATGGCGATGCAGATGGCGGCACAGGCGCAGGGTTTCAACGGCATCTGGCGCTCCGGCTGGTTTATCTTTGATGAGCAGATCAACAAGGGACTGGGACTGGCGGCAGAGGATCAGCTGGTGGGTTTCCTCTATCTCGGCACCCCCATGCTGGAAGCACGCAAACTGCGCGAGCTGCCGCTCGATGAGTTTGTCCGCCGTTTCTGACTTTTCGGCCACGTTGCGGTTGAGAGAAGCAAAGCCTCGAGAAATCGGGGCTTTTCTGTTTAACCGTGAATAGTAACCAGAGAAATTGGGGAAAATAAATGGGTCAAAGAGGCTTCGCGCGCCATAGCAGGTAATTATTTAAATAGTGCGATGTACCTCGCAATCCTGTTGTATTTCACTATGTAAAACGTTTGCGCATTCGCTAATATCTCCCTGCCAGTTTAGAAGGGCACTCCTTCTAATTTTTCTGCGATGAGAGTCGCAATTCCGTAGCACCTTTTAACAGCCCAACGTCTTCGTGACATTGGGCTTTATTTTTATGGGGTGTAGGGGCTGTTGTGAACTGATGGCGGCATCAAGATGCAGCCCGGTTGGCAGCCTTATGACCTGTTTTTGGCTGGCAGGATCCGGGCCGGGTTGCCGACTACCCGAGCACCGGCCGGTACATCTCTGGTGACTACGGCGCCCGCGCCGACGATCGCCTCCCGCCCTATGGTTACGCCGGGCAGCAAGATGGCACCGCCCCCAATCCAGACCTTGTCTTCAATGGTGACCGGCAGCGCCGTCTCTGTTCCCTGAATTCGTTCGTCGGCCTCCAGTGCATGGGCCGCGGTATAGATCTGCACGTTTGGCCCAATCATCACATGGGCGCCGATGCGAATGGGGGCATTGTCCAGCAGGGTCGCTCCCATATTGATGTAGGAGTCCTTGCCCAGGTGGATGTGGCGGCCATAGGTGCAGTAGAGGGGCGGGCAGATGAAGGCATTCTCTGCCAGTTCGCCAATCAGCTCCGCCAGTAGTGCCCGCTGCTCTGTCTCCTCTTCCGCCAGATTGAAACGGCGATAGCGCCGTGCCGCCTCCCGGCGCAACTGGGCCAGCTCGGGTGTCATGCAGTTGTACGGTTGGCTGCTAATCATCTTCTGGTATTCGCTCATGGCAGGGCCTCAATGATGTGGAAGAACGATGTTAATCCCTTATTGGCCAGAGAAGCGTGAACCGTCCCCCAGAGTAGGAAAGGGGGGAGAAACAACAAGAGCACCCGTGGGTGCTCTTGTTTAATAAAGATGCTGACTTGCCGCCTTGAGAGTGGGAGCTATGTTTAGCCGTGCTTGCGGCCGGAGAGGCGGCACCACTCCTCCTTGACTGCGGTCGGGTCCATCTCGAACCACTGGCCGTAGATAGTTTCCAGTTCCGGGGCCTGGCTCTCCAGCACGCCGGAGAGGGCCATCAGGCTGCCCGGCTTGCCGTGGCCGGCGATCAGCGGAGCCAGTTCGCGCAGCGGGCCTGCCAGGATATTGGCGACCACCACGTCCGCTTCGACATCTTGCGGCTGGTCGGCCGGCAGGTAGAGCTCAATCTGGTCGGCGACGCCGTTGCGCGCGGCGTTATCGCGGCTGGCCTGAATGGCTTGCGGGTCGATGTCGATGCCGATGACGCGGGCAGCACCCAGTTTCAGGGCGGCGATGCCGAGAATGCCGGAGCCACAGCCAAAGTCGACCACGGTTTTACCGGTCAGATCCAGCCCATCCAGCCACTGCAGGCAGAGAGCTGTGGTGGGGTGGGTACCGGTACCGAAGGCCAGACCCGGATCCAGCATGACGTTGACCGCATCGGGGTTCGGCACATCGCGCCAGCTCGGGCAGATCCAGAGGCGCTCGCCAAACTGCATCGGGTGGAAGTGATCCATCCACTCGCGCACCCAGTCCTTGTCTTCCAGCTGCTCGACCTTGTAGCCGACGTTTTCGCCGAAGATCTGCTGGAAGAAGGCGATGGTGGGGGCCGGATCGGTTTCGGCATCAAACAGACCCATCACTTCGGTCTCGCCCCAGAGCGGGGTTTCACCGGGCATGGGTTCGTAGACGGGCACATCCTTGGCATCCATAAAGGTCACCGCCTGGGCTCCACGCCCCAGCAGCATGTTGCTCACCTTGTCTGCGGTCTTGGCAGTGGCGTTGATTCGAATTTGTATCCAGGGCATGGCGTTGACTCTTCATAAATGTGAAACCGCGAGATTCTACCATCATGGGGCAGTGCTGTCGTGGTTTGCCCATGACGTGGAGGGATTCGGGGGCTTTTGCCGGATTGGCACGGTTCCTGTATTGCTCTATGCAGGCGAAGACGACCGGTTTTCGCTGAACGCTTTGCTCAAGTTCCGTCATCTTTCACTGCCACCCTCGGGTGGCATTTTTTTATCTGCACTTGTTTGCCTGGTAAACAGTCTGCCAGATAAAAAAAGAGCAAGGTCGGCACCTTGCTCAAGGACGGGCTGACGCCGTTTTGGCGCATTCATGCTGCTGTTGGCACGCCAGATGCAAAGACTAGATTGTCCTGCATAAGGATATGTGTGTGATTGTTACCCCAATGTTCAGGTATTCAGGCCATTTCTCGCGAAATGGCCTCTTTTTTGGCTGATTGTCGGACGTTGGCCTGCCACAGGCAGTCATGAGTGCCGCTGGTTGTGCCCGTTTGGGGCATCTCCTTGGTGAACTTATCCCATCATGGTGCGTTTGAGGGCTTAGTTGGCAAAGCCGCTCATGTCGATCACCAGCTTGCCTACCATGCGTCCCGCCTCCACCTCGGCATGGGCCTGAGCCAGCGTGACCGGGGTCAGCGACGGGATGGTTCTGGTCAGAGTGGTCTGCAGTACTCCTTCATCGACCAGTGCCGCTACCCGGCCGAGCAGGCGGTGCTGTTCGATCATGTCCGGCGTCTGGAACAGGGAGCGGGTGAACATGAACTCCTGGCTGAAGGTGACACTCTTGCTCTTGAGCAGGGAGAGATCCCACGGCTCGCTCGATTCGGCGATGGTACAGATATGGCCAAACGGGCGGATCAGCCCTGCCATGGTGGCCCAGTGTTCGGCGGTGGCGTTGGTGCAGAAGATGGCATCGACCTGAGTGATGCCAAGGGCGGTCAGCTCCTCCTGCAACTTGTGGTGGTTTACGACCTGATGGGCGCCCATCTCGAGGCACCACTCGCGGCTCTCGGGGCGGGAGGCGGTCGCAATCACCTCCATGCCGGTGAGCTGGCGGGCCAGCTGGATGGCGATGGAGCCCACGCCACCGGCGCCGCCGATGATCAGCAGTTTGCCACGGCTTTCGCGGGTAAGAGCGAAGCGCTCGAACAGGGTCTCCCAAGCGGTGATGGCGGTGAGCGGCAGGGCGGCGGCCTCCACATCGCTCAAGCTGGTGGGGGCGATGGCGGCGATGCGCTCATCCACCAGTTGCAGGGCGCTGTTGCTGCCCGGACGGCTGATGTCGCCGGCATACCAGACCCGGTCGCCCGCCTTGAACAGGGTAATTTCGCTGCCGGTGGCGATCACTTCCCCCACCGCATCCCAGCCCAGCACCCGGGGCGAGCTTTCAATTTTGGCCTTGGGGGAGCGCACCTTGGTATCCACCGGATTGACGGAGGTAGCGCTAACCCGCACCAGCAGGTCCCGCGGGCCCGGAACCGGATCGGGCAGGTTGGCGGCGATAAAGCAGTCGGGGTGGTCGCTTGGCAGATAGTGAGTCAGGGCAATGGCTTTCATGGTTTTTCCTTTCAAATCGCTGTGTTCGGGATTGCCACTCACTCTAGTCTGGTTGATTATCAAGATTGAGATGGGTAATCGGTAAAGACTGTTTGAATATATGAACAATGTCGATCTGGAGTTGATGGGGCTGTTTGCCACCGTGGTGGAGCAGGGAAGCTTTACCCGGGCCGCCGAGCTGCTCGGTATGCCCAAGTCATCGGTGAGCCAGAAGATCTCGCGGCTCGAATCCCAGCTCGGGGTGCGGCTGTTGCAGCGCACCACCCGCAGGTTGAGCCTGACCCCGCAGGGGGAGCTCTATGTGGAGCACTGTCAGGGGCTGCTGGCACTGGCCCGCAGTGCCAATCTGGCGATGGCACGGCTGCGCTCGGCCCCGGCGGGGCGGGTGCGGATCACTGCCCCCGAGGCGACCGGTACTCTATTGCTTGGCCGGATCCTCGCCGAGTTTCGCGCCCTCTATCCCGAGGTGGTGCTGGAACTGACCCTGAGCGATGAACAGCTCGATCTGGTGGGGGAAGGTTATGATTTGGCGCTGCGGGCGGCGCCGCTGAAAGACTCCAGCCTCATCTGTCGGCGTATCGGTCAGGTGGCGCGTCATCTGGTGGCTGCGCCCGCCTATCTGGCGGCCCACGGCATGCCGCAGCAGTTGAGCGAGCTGGGCCGTTATGCCTGTCTGGTGCACTCGGCCATGCCGGTGTGGCCATTGCAGGAGGGGGGCTGGCGGCCGCAGGGGGCCTGTGTCAGCAACAGCTTGCTGGCGCTGCGGGAGATGGCGCTTCATGACGGGGGGATTGCCCTGTTGCCCCACCATGTCTGTGAAGGGGATTTGGCGGCGGGGCGGCTGCAGAAGGTGTTGCCGGATCAGCCCATTCCGGCCAACCCGTTCTACCTAATCTATCCGAGTCGGGAGCATCTGGCCCCCGCTCTGCGCACCCTGATGGATTTCGTGGCCGAGCGGTTGCCGTTCGCCTGAGTTACCAGCTGCTCTGGCTGGCCGACTCCTGATTGGGTTTGAGGCCGAGGGGGACCGACTGGCGCTCCGCCAGCATGCGGATCTGCCCTTCAATCAGGCTGGCGCTGGGGCCCAGCACCAGCACCAGCTGGTGGTCGTTGAGCTGGATCCAGGAGAGGCAGCCCAGACCCAGCAGGCGGGATTCATCCACCAGTGAAATATCGCGCACCCGCAGGCTGAGGCGGGTGATACAGACACTCATCGCCACCAGATTGTCCATCCCGCCCAGCACCTTGAGGTACTGGATCGCCAGCATCTGCGGGTCTGAGGGGGCAACGCTGGCAAGGCGCGGATGCTCCACCGCGATGGGCTTGCTCGGCATGCTGAGGGGGGCACGCTCCAGCAGCTGATAGAACAGCAGGGTGTAGGCGACGAAGAACAGGATACCGACCGGGATGAGCCAGAAGCTGTGCTCCCCTGCCTGATAGCTCAGCACCAGATCCAGCAGACCGGCGGAGAAGTAACTGCCCACCTTGATCCCCAGCCCGCTACAGACCGCCAGCGACAGTCCGGTCAGCAGGGCGTGGGCGAGAAACAGCCAGGGGGCGGTAAAGGCGAACAGAAATTCGATAGGCTCTGTGATACCCACCAGTGCCGAGGTGAGCGCAAGGGTGAGCAGCAGCCCGCCCTGTGGCAGCCGCTGCATCCGCTGGCGGTGCAGCCAGATGGCAAAACAGGCGCCCGGCAGGCCGAACATTATGATGGGGTAAAGACCGGCTACATATCCTTCATGAAGGGGCTGGGCGGTGGCCAGCGCCTGCAGGTTGCTCTCGCCAAGGCCGATGACGCTGCCCAATACCTGATGCAGCCCGAGCGGGATTAACAAGCGGTTGAGGGTGCCGTAGCAGAAGGCGCCAAACGGCGTGGTAAGCAGCTCCGAGGTGAGCAGGGTCAGCCCGCGCTCCAGCGGTGGCCACAGCAGCGAGAGGGGGATGGCGATCAGCAGGCAGGCCAAGGCCGACACCAGCAGGCTGGGAAACTCCCCCCTGGCGATCTGCAGCCAGCGGGGCAGCGTTTGCTGGTGAACCCATGGATAGATGATGGCAGTGGTGAGCCCCGCCAGCAGACCGCAGATCATGTCGGCGTGCAGGTTGGGGGCCAGCGTATTGAAGGCGGTGCTGAGCAGCAGGAAGTTGACCGCCCCCGCCAACGTCTGTCCGCCCAGCTCCTGCCGACTCAGGCCAAAGGCGATCGCCACCGCATAGATGAGCGGCATCTGGCTGAAGATCGCCTGACCGGTGAGGGAGAGCACCGCCAAATCGAGCACGTCGGGTTGCCCAAGCCGGTAGATCAGCGCCGCCATCGGCAGGATGGAGACGGGCAGCAGCAGGGCATAACCGAGCCGCTGCAGGGCTTGAGTAACGACTTGTCGAGTGGCTTTAACGGGCATACAGCGGCTACGTTCTGTGACTTGGCGCACAGTTTAACCGGAAAACACCTATTTGGGGATAGTTTTGGAACCCATAATTTATATTTTTATTATTTCTGCCCGAAAAGGTCGCGCACTTCCCGCGAGGGCGGTGCCGTCAGCAGGCTGACCGTGATAAAGACCACCAGCGCCAGCGTGAGGCTTGGCACTATGGCGTGCAGGCCAGCCAGCTTGATCCCCCACTGACTCAGTACCCCATAACTGACGATGCCGCTGACCATGCTGGCCAGTGCGCCCGGGCCGTTGGCCCGCGACCAGTAGAGGCCGAGCACCAGTGGCCAGAGGAACACCGCTTGCAATCCGCCAAAGGCGAGCAGGTTGAGCCAGATGATCATCTCGGGCGGTTGCAACGCCGCCAGCAGCACCAGAGTGCCGAGGATCAGGGTACAGAGCAGGGAGAGGCGGGGGATGCGCACTTCCAGTTTCTCCTGCTTTGGACTCAGATAGTTGAGATAGAGATCCTTCACCAGAGTGGCGGAAGCCTGGATCAGCTGGGAGTCGATGGTGGACATGATGGCCGCCATCGGCGCCGCCAGAAAGACCCCGGCCAGCCAGGGGGGCAGCACTTCCATCATCAGGGAGGGCATGATCTTGTCCGGGCTGTCCATGCCCGGCAGGATGGCGCGACCCAGAGCGCCCGCCAGATGCATGCCGAACATCAGCAGGGCGCTGACCACGGTGCCGATCAGAATGCCGCGATGGAGCGCCTTGCTGTCGCGATAGCCAAAGCAGCGCAGCGCCGAGTGGGGCAGCCCTACCACTCCGACACAGACCAGGATCCAGAAACTCAGCATAAAGGGCTGGGTCAGCATGTCGCCGGCTCCCTGCGGGCTCACCAGCTTGGGATCGATCTCCCTGAGCTGGTGGATGAGGTTTGGCAAGCCGTCACCGGCGACCAGAATGCCCGCCAGCAGGGCACCGGTGCCGATCAGCATGATGATCCCCTGCAGAGCATCGGTCATTACCACGGCGCGGAAGCCGCCGATGATGGTGTAGAGCAGTACGCAGCTGGCAAACAGCATCAATCCCTGCTGGTAGGAGAGGCCGGTAGCGGTCTCCAGCAGGCGGGCGCCGCCGATAAACTGCACCACCATGGTCGCGATAAAGGCGAGGATGATAGTAACGGAGCCGAGGATCACCACCGCCTTGCTCTGATAGCGGGCCCACAGCATGTCGTTGATGGTCACCGCATTGACCCGGCGGGCGATGATGGCGAACTTCTTGCCAAGCACCCCCAGGGTCAGCCAGACGGTGGGCAGCTGGATCATCGCCAGCAACACCCAGCCCAGACCGATCTTGTAGGCCGCGCCCGGCCCACCGATAAAGGAGGAGGCCGAGGTGTAGGTGGCCACTAGCGTCATCGCCAGCACCAGCCCGCCCATGCTGCGGTTGCCGATGAAGTACTCCTGCACGAAGTTGCCTTGCGCGCGATGGCGGCTGGCCCAGAAACCCACCCCTAGCACCAGCACCAGATAGATGACGAGCGGCAGCATCAACTCAAGATTCATGGGATGACTCCTTGCCGGAAGGGGAGTGGGTATCGAGGGGGATCTCCACAAACAGCCGGTTCACCATCAGGGCGCAGAGCAGAATGAACAGCAGCGGCATCACCATGCAACTGAGCAGGAACCACAGCGGCAGCCCCCACAACTCCAGCTGGGGCGGGATAAAATAGGCGGTGCCATACCAGGCAAAGAAGTAGAACAGGGTCAGCAGCAGGCAGAAAGCTGCTTCCCGGCGGGCGAGAGCAAAACGGTTCACCTTGGCCTCCGACAAATTTGAGGGGCGCAAGGATAACAAAAAAGGGCCATGTCGCCATGGCCCTTTTTCAGCAGAGGCTCCTTGCGGAGCAGACTTCCACCGGAAGTCCGGTCACTATCAGCGATCCTTACAGACCCAACTTCTTGTGCAGGTAGTGGATATTGGTGCCACCGTGCTGGAAGTTTTCGTCTTTCATGATCTCTTTTTGCAGCGGTACGTTGGTCTTGATCCCTTCCACCACCAGCTCGTCCAGCGCATGACGCATGCGGGCGATAGCAATGTCACGATTCTCGCCGTAGCAGATCAGCTTGCCGATCATCGAATCGTAGTGGGGTGGTACCTTGTAACCGGCATAGATGTGGGAGTCCCAACGCACGCCCAGTCCACCCGGCGCGTGGAAGCGCTGCACCAGACCCGGAGAGGGCATGAAGGTGGCCGGATCTTCGGCGTTGATCCGGCACTCGATGGCATGGCCACGGATGCGGATATCCTGCTGGGTGATCGACAGGGGCTGACCGGCGGCGATGCGCAGCTGCTCCTTGATCAGATCGATACCGGTGACCATCTCGGTGACCGGGTGCTCAACCTGGATACGGGTGTTCATTTCAATGAAATAGAACTCGCCGTTCTCGTACAGGAACTCGAAAGTACCCGCACCGCGGTAGCCGATCTCGATACAGGCGCGCACACAGCGCTCGCCGATGAACTTGCGCATTTCGGCGGTGATGCCGGGCGCCGGCGCCTCTTCCACCACTTTCTGGTGGCGACGCTGCATGGAGCAGTCACGCTCGCCCAGATAGAGGGCGTTGCCCTGGCCGTCTGCCAACACCTGAATTTCGATGTGGCGCGGGTTTTCCAGGTACTTCTCCATGTAAACCATGTCGTTCTTGAAGAACTGGCCTGCTTCGGATTTGGTTAGGGCAATGGCGGAGGCTAGCTCGGCCTCGCTGCGTACCACGCGCATGCCACGACCACCGCCGCCACCGGCAGCCTTGATGATCACCGGATAGCCGATGCGCTTGGCAATAGCGGCATTGCGCTTGGTGTCGTTGTCCACCGGACCGTCAGAGCCCGGTACACACGGTACGCCTGCCTTCTTCATCGCTTCGATGGCGGAGACTTTGTCACCCATCAGGCGGATGGTCTCGGCGCGCGGGCCGATGAAGATGAAGCCGGATTTTTCGACCACTTCGGCAAAATCGGCGTTCTCGGAAAGGAAGCCGTAACCCGGGTGGATGGCCACGGCACCGGTCACCTCGGCGGCGGCGATGATGGCCGGAACGTTGAGGTAGGAGTCGGTACTGGCTGGTTTGCCGATACAGATGGATTCGTCGGCCAGCAGCACATGTTTGAGCTCCCGGTCGGCGGTGGAGTGAACGGCCACTGTCTTGATCCCGAGCTCTTTGCAGGCGCGCAGGATCCGCAGGGCAATTTCACCGCGGTTGGCGATGACTACTTTGTCCAACATGGGTGGCGATTTCCCTTATTCGATGATGAACAGCGGCTCGTCAAATTCGACGGCCTGACCATTTTCAACCAGGATCGCTTTGATCACACCGGCCTTGTCAGACTCGATTTGGTTCATCATTTTCATGGCTTCGACGATGCACAGGGTATCGCCGACATTGACTTGCTGACCCACTTCCACGAACGGCTTGGCTTCCGGGCTGGAGGAGCGGTAGAAGGAGCCAACCATGGGAGAGCGCATCAGGTGACCGCTCGGTGCGGCATCTGCGGCCGGCGCAGCGGCAACCGGGGCGGCGGCTGGAGCGGCAACCGGAGCGGCTGCTTGCTGCATGATCATCTGCGGTGCGGCAGTGACCTGGCCTGCGAAGTTGCGGCTGATGCGAACGGACTCTTCACCTTCGGAGATCTCCAGTTCGGCGATGCCGGACTCTTCAACCAGTTCAATCAGCTTCTTGATTTTGCGGATATCCATTAGCATTCTCTTTCTTCTTTATCTGATCAGTGATTATCAAGCCGCGTGCAGATGGCGCACGGCCGCGGTTAAAGCGAATTGATAGCCATCGGCCCCCAGACCACAAATGACCCCTTTGGCGACATCAGACAGATAGGAGTGATGACGAAACGGCTCCCTGGCATGAACGTTTGACAGGTGAACCTCGATAAAGGGGATGGCGACACCCAGCAGCGCATCGCGGATGGCGACGCTGGTGTGGGTGAAGGCGGCCGGATTGATGATGATGAAATCCACCTGACCCATGGCCTGATGGATGCGGCTGACCAACTCATGTTCGGCGTTGGATTGCAGATGTTCCAGAGTGACACCGAGTTCGCTGGCGTTGAGCTTCAGATCGGCGACGATCTCATCGAGCGTCTTGCTGCCGTAGATACCCGGTTCCCGTTTGCCCAGCAGATTCAGGTTTGGACCGTTGAGCAGGAGAATTCGGCGATGTTGCGACATATTGAGTGCATCCTCGATGATCATGCTGCTATCTGTCAGCTATCTTGTGGACTACCTGAAATCTAGCCATTTTCTGCGCAAATCGGTGTGCCCTGGCACACAGATTTCGCAATTATATTGATTTCGTGAAAATTAGCAGCATTTTACTGGTCTAATCTCTACATCTGGCTATTTATTGAGCTCCACCTCCCTGTGCACCCAGTTTCAGCCGCTCAGGCCGTTTGTACCGCTGTAGAAACAGCAAAGCCGGCACAGGGCCGGCTTTGTCGAGCAACAAACGAAGCGGGATCAGGCTGCTTCCGACTTCTCGCGGATGAGTTTGTCTACTACGCCCGGATCCGCCAAGGTGGAGATATCCCCCAGGCTGTCGGTCTCGCCGGTGGCGATCTTGCGCAGAATTCGCCGCATGATCTTGCCGGAACGGGTCTTCGGCAGCCCCTCCGCCCAGTGAATGACATCTGGCGTGGCGATGGCACCGATCTCCTTGCGCACCCACTCCTTCACCTCTTTGTGCAGCTCACGGCTCGGCTCTTCCCCGGCGATCAGGGTGACATAGGCATAGATGCCCTGACCCTTGATCTCGTGAGGAACCCCCACCACCGCGGCTTCGGCGATCTTGGGATGGGCCACCAGCGCCGATTCAATTTCGGCGGTACCCATGCGGTGGCCGGAGACGTTCAGTACATCATCCACCCGTCCGGTGATCCAGTAGTAGCCATCGGCATCGCGACGGGCACCGTCGCCAGTGAAGTAGCGGCCGGGGAAGGTGGAGAAGTAGGTCTGCTCGAACCGCTCGTGATCGCCGAATACGGTGCGCATCTGACCCGGCCAGGAGTCGGTGATCACCAGATTGCCCTCGGTGGCCCCCTCCAGCGGTTCGCCCATGTTGTCGACCAGCGCAGGTTGCACCCCGAAGAAGGGTTTGGTGGCTGAGCCGGGTTTCAGGTCGGTGACGCCGGGCAGCGGCGTAATCAGGATGCCGCCGGTCTCGGTCTGCCACCAGGTATCGACAATGGGGCAGCGTTCGTCGCCGATGGTGCGGTAGTACCACTCCCAGGCTTCCGGGTTGATGGGTTCACCCACCGAGCCCATGATGCGCAGGCTCTGGCGCGAGGTGCCGGTGACCGCTTCGTTGCCCTTGGCCATCAGGGCGCGGATGGCAGTAGGGGCGGTATAGAGAATGGTGACCTGGTGCTTGTCCACCACCTGACTCATGCGGTTGGTGGCCGGGTAGTTGGGCACCCCTTCGAACATGATGGTAGTGGCGCCGTTGGCAAGCGGCCCGTAGACCAGATAGGAGTGACCAGTGACCCAGCCCACATCGGCGGTACACCAGTAGATGTCCTCTTCGTGGTAGTCGAACACATATTTGAAGGTGAGGGTGGCATAGACCAGATAGCCGCCGGTGGTGTGCAGCACCCCCTTGGGTTTGCCGGTGGAGCCGGAGGTATAGAGGATAAAGAGCGGATCTTCGGCGTTCATCGCCTCGGGCGGGCAGTCGCTGCTGACGGCGGCGGTTGCTTCATGCCACCAGATGTCGCGGTGGTTGTGCCAGGCGACATTGCCGCCGGTGCGCTTGAGCACGATAACCTTGTTGACCTGGGTATCCGGGTTGGTGAGCGCTTCATCCACATTCTTCTTGAGTGGCACCGGACGGCCGCCACGCAGTCCCTCGTCGGCGGTGATGACGATGCGCGAGCCCGAGTCGATGATGCGGCCGGCCAGCGCTTCCGGCGAGAAGCCGCCGAAGACGATGCTGTGTACCGCGCCGATGCGGGTACAGGCCAGCATGGCGATGGCGGCTTCGGGCACCATGGGCATATAAAGGCAGACCACGTCGCCGCGGTGAACCCCTTGTGCTTTCAAGACGTTGGCAAACTTGCACACTTCGGCGTGCAATTCGCGATAAGTGAGTTTGCGATCTTCGGCAGGGTTGTCCCCTTCCCAGATGATGGCGACCTTGTCGCCACGCTCTGCCAAGTGGCGATCGAGGCAGTTGGCGGAGACGTTGAGCTGGCCATCCTCAAACCATTTGATGGAGACATGGCCCGGATCGTAGGAGGTGTTTTTTACCTTGGTGTAGGGCTTTATCCAGTCGAGGATTTTGCCCTGTTCACCCCAGAAGGTATCGGGATCCTCGACGGAGGCCTGGTACATGGCGGCGTAGTCGCCCTTGTCGAGCAGGGCGCTGTTGCTGATATGGGGTTTGACCGGATAGACCTTGCTCTCGCTCATCACTCACTCCTTTGAATACATACTTTTAATAATTAAGTAACAACTTATACCTTTGGCTGATGGGGGCAATTAGACTTTTGGATAGACTGCAACATTTGGTTACAGGGTAATGGGTGACACTCAGGTGGTGAGTGAGTAAAAAGGAGGACTTTGATGGATGGAGGTAGTTATGTTCTCTCTATTGCTCTGTGCATCCCTCTGGCAGTTTGATGTGCCTGTACTGGCAGACAAGCCCCCCAAAGAGTTTGCGATTACGCATCAGGAGCCGTCACAGACCGTGCGGGATCGGGTTGCCGATCAGCTTGGCAACGCATGGCAGGCAAAAAAACCGGGGGCCAAATTTTCCCTCAGTGAGCCTGGATCCCGTTACTCTGGCGACTCACCGCTCACACGCATGCTCAATGAGCGGGATGATGGTGGTGTTCCCACCCTGACGTTTGGCAGATAGTCATATCTATCGCCAGGGGATTTTCCCCTGCGGCACCAATGACATCATCATCCTTTGATGAACGCAGTCGACCTGACGTTGCGTACCAATAGATAATCCCTTTTTCCCCTGTTAAGGGCTTGTGGGCACAGATGTTCAGCCTGAGTTGCAAGCCCTTGCTACCGTGGTCCTTTTGACATCCCGAGAGAGCGTTATGTCGCTAACAGAGGATGTTTATCATGCGCGATCAGAGCGTTAGTGCTTGAGCTGTGCGGCTTGCTGGCAAAGAGGGCTGACGATGATTGACTCTGTTGTAATGGAATTTGGCAACATGGTTGGCATGTTGCCATTTGGTCAGGAAACCTGGAGTGCGCAGCAACAGGATATCCCCCTGATTGCAGGAAGCAGTTGCATTGTAGAGCCTAATGATGCGATGGGTTTGACTGTCTGTGCGTTTTCATTTGGCTGGACCCAAGATAGGTGGGCGCTGGTAAACGTGGAAGTTGCCTGTGGTGTGAGTGTTACCAGCTGAAGCGATAGCTCAGGGTCAGGTTCACGACGGGTTGCCAATCGCGATCCTTGATGAGCCACTGCTTGGCACCCGCTTCTGCGTCGAGTTGCCACTTTTGCCAAGCCCAACTGTGCTCCAGGGTTAGCCCCCAGTCTCGCCAACCTTCATGAGCATCATAAGCGGCCATGTGTGCCTGACTGCCCCGGGTCAGCCAGAGGTTGAGGGAGAGCCCGGCCGGCAGCGGCAGGCTGTGCTCCATGTACCAGAGCTGGCCATAACGGCCAGTGAGGTCGACGAGCTGGGACAACGTCAATTGATGGTCATCATCCAGCTGCCATCCCAGGCGCCACATAGCACTGAAACGGGTACTATCAACCACTGGCATGGATCCAACTCCCAAGGCGATAAAACTCTTTTCATAGAGAGGTAGTGCCAGCCCGGCACTGCTTCCGTTAGTGAAAAGGAGCCCAACCTGGGTCTCCCGTTCATAACCCCACCAGAGTTGGCTGTGCTGGGTTGCGTTACTACTGGCCTGGTTACTATCCAGTTGCCAGCTGCTGCCCAGTAACAACTCCTTTGCTTGCAATGGTAGCGTCACCAGTATTAGCAGCGACAGCCAATACTTATTTGCCATATAGCCGCGCCCAGTCCCGATCCTGATGCATTCCCATCAGATGACAGATGATGCCGGAGCGCTGGAAAGCATAAATAAGCAGTATGCTGGCGGTGCAGAGCAACATGATAAGGCCAAAACTGTTGGGCAGTATGGTGCCCTGACGGGCGGTCCACCACAGTAGCAAGGGGCCCCACAGGTGCACGAAGATGCTCTTGTGGAAGATGAAGACGGTCAGCGAGTACATGCCGATCCAGTTGAGTGGTCGCCAGCAGAGACGGATATTGTGTTGGTGTAGCCAGAGCACGGTACCGATCACCAGAAACTCCATACCCCAGATCCCGGCTCGGCCGATCATGTCCAGCGCCAGTTCGTGTTCGTTGGCGTAGATGTCGTTGAGCTCGACCGTGCTTGTCTCGCCGAACATGAGATAGATGGCCAGCGCCACCAGCGACAGCGTCAGTACCAGACGGTTGAGGCGATCTCGCCATTGTGGGCGCTGATGCCAGCACCAGCCATAGAGAAAGCCGAAACAGCCACTGGCCATGAAGAGGTCGAGACGGGCATCCAGCTCATAGTCTGGGTGAACGTGCAGCTTCATCCAGCTGTCGATATGGCCGAGCAGATCCTGTACGCCGAGTTGATCCAGTAGCAGGCTTAGAAGGGTCAGCAGGAGCATGCCGCGGATGCCGAACCAGGCATACACCATGGAGAAGAGCGCCAGCAGGCACATCCAGAGCATGACCGGGTAGAACGAGATGGCCTCGCCGAAGTTGGGGGCAATGACCAACCCTTCGACATAGAGCATCAGTATGATGCTGGCAAACAGGGCCAGCTTGCTGCCCAGCTGCGGCTTGAAGCTGGCCTGATCGCGGCGGCTCAGGTTGAATGCGGCCAAGGCCAGGTAGATCTGGCTGACCCAGGGGATTAACCAGGCTGATGCGTGTGCTGTCAGCTGATCCATGGGGAGCAGGTGTCCCGCCATTGCCTTGTGTGATACATAGAAGCTGTCCCACAAGGCATGTTCCCGATTGAAGAAATCGATGTACCAGTAGTTGAGGTAACCGGTGTAGTGCTCGAAGACGGCCATGAAGATGACAAGCCCGCGCAACAGATCGAGGCCTGTGATGCGCGCATCCTGTGGAGGCATACGATTGCTCCTGTGTAGTGTGGCGAAAGGAGCGGCACTATATCGGCTTTTGTAAAACTGAACGGGAGCTGAATGTAAGCAAATATTACGGGGAGCTGTACCGATGTGCTTGTAATGACTGGGAAGTGCCTGACCTGGCTGTCATGATTTGCAATATTATTGGCTATTTTTTAGCCTTTCTCTCGGCCAAATGCCTGAATACCGCGCACCAGTACCAGCCAGCCGAGCAGATGGAACGGGAGGGCAAGCAGATAGAGCAGCAGGAAGTGCGACTCGCTGCCGCTGCTGTTGATGAAGTCGATCCAGGCGGCCAGCAGCGCCAGCATGCCGGCAATCTGGAAGCGGCGGCGCAACACCACCTCGACGCCGAGATTGGCAAGGTAGAGGGTGAGCAGGATGCCGGCAAATCCGGTGAGCTGGGCGGTGCCGTAGAGCTCGCGATCCGGGTTGAACAGCAGCGCAATCAGGGGAGTAATGCCCTGATCCAGCGGGATCAGGGCCAGCAGCCAGCATGCAATCAGAAGCAGGGCTGTCTTCATCGCGGCCTCAGTCGGCAGACGGTGCCGGTTTGACCAGAGAGAGGTAGTTGGCATCCATCTTGAGGAAGACCCCCAGCAGACGGGCACTGGCGCCGTAGAAGCCAAACCGGTCGGCGGCGCGACAGGCGCTTTCGAACTTGTCAAACCAGCCCAGCAGATGGCCGTGCAGCAGCGCTTCCTGCTCGTCGAGCCAGCGTTCCCGTTCGGCCGCGCTCTTGGCTTCCGCCGCGCGGATGATGAGATTGCCCATCAGATCCAGCTCGATGGCCAGATGGTCGGCAGGCTCTTTGTATTTATCGCTGACATTGATACCAAGGCGATCGAGGCGGGCCTGCATCTCGGCCATCGGGGCCTGCATCAGTAGCTTTGCCTCGCCACGATAGAGCGATTCGTAGGGCAGGGCGCCCTGTTTGGGATCCACCAGAAACAGGCCGGCGAAGTCGGCGGCGAGTTCCAGTTGGCGATCCGGGCGCACCAGCAGGCGGGCGATGGCCTCGTTGAGTTCGGCCACGGCTTCGCGCATCGGATCCAGGGTGGAGAGGCTTTTCAGGAAGCTTCGCACATCATAGGTGTCATATTCGGCGATCTGCTCATCACTGAGTTCGGCGGCGAACAGGGTGGAGAACCACCAGTAGAGTTCGGCCCGGCGTTCGCTGGTAGCCATAAATTCCTGCATTTTTCCTCCGTGGATGGCAATCGGGAGCCTTGATGGCTCCCGATTCTAACGACTTTAAAAATAAAGGAAACTCAAGGGGGCGCTTTCATCCCCCCAGGGTCAGAGTGCCGGGAACATGGGGTCGATGCCTTTGGCCGATTCCGGCGCGCCGAAGGCAGTGACGGCAGGTGCCTGCCCGCGGAACTTCTCGATCTCCACCAGCGCGGTATGGGCCGTGGTAGCCTGCGCCAGGCTGGAGGAGCCGATGTCGGCGGTCAGCACGTTGGGATCGCCGTAGGTACAGAGAGTGCCCACCTTGCCACCTTCTTGCGGGCCATACCAGGCTCCTTCCTGAATGCGCACCACGCCGGGAGCGTAGTCATCGCTCACCACCAGACCGGCCAATACCTGACCGCGGCCGTTGAACACCCGCACCAGATCGCCGTCCTTGAGGCCGCGGGATTTGGCATCCTGCGGATTCATATAGACAGGTTCGCGACCCTGCACCGTGTAGGTGGCGCGGTAGTTGTCGGAGGAGCAGAGCTGGCTGTGCAGCCGCTTGTCCGGGTGGCAGGATTGCAAGTGCAGCGGGTACTGTTTGCTGCCCGGCCCGCCGTGAGAGCGCTCGTAGGGCTCGATCCAGACCGGGTGGCCCGGGCAATCCCCATAGCCGTAGTCGGCGATGGTCTTGGAGTAGATCTCGATGAGACCGGACGGGGTACCCAGTGGTTCCAGATCCGGCTCCTGACGGAACGACTCGTGGCGCACCCAGGGTTGGCCTGCCGGGAAGGTGACGAAGCCCTCGCCGTGCCAGAACTGGCTGAAACGGGGCAGACGGATGCCGATGCCGCGACCCTGCAGGCGGGCATCGTCATAGATGCTCTGGATCCACTCCAGCTTGCTTTTGCCACCGGTGAACTCGGCCTCGCGACCGAAGCGACGGCAGAGATCGGCGAAGATGTCGTAGTCATCCCGCGCCTCGAACAGCGGCTCAACCACCTTGTACATGGCCAGAATGCCCGCGTTGGAGTGGGAGCCCCACTGCTCTATGTCGTCCCGCTCATAGGTGGTGGTGGCGGGCAGCACGATATCGGCGAAACGGCAGCTGGCGGTCCACTGGTGATCGATGCTGACCACGGTTTCCAGCTTGCGCCATGCGGCGACCATCTTGTTGCGATCCTGCTGGTGGTGGAACGGGTTGTTGCCGCAGAACACCGCCATCTTCATGTGGGGGTAGGTGATGGTCTGGCCGTTGAAGGCGATCTGCTTGCCCGGATTGAGGATGCAGTCGACGAAACGGGCCACCGGAATGTACTTGGAGTAGCCCTTCCAGTCGCCGTCATGGAGTGGTTTAACGCCGGGAATGACCGAGCTGAAACCGGACATGATGGGGCCGCTGGAGGTGATGGTGCCCGCTCCGTTGTAGTGCCAGCCAAAGCCGTAACCGCCCCCCGGCAGGCCGATCTGGCCAAGCATGGAGGCCAGTACCACCAGCATCCAGGCGTACTGCTCGCCGTGGTGCATGCGCTGCACACACCAGCCGCCGATAAGCTGGGTGCGGCCGCTGCTCATGGCGCGGGCCAGCTCGCGGATGGTCTCGGCTGGTACGCCACAGATGGCCGCGGCCCACTCGGCATCCTTCACCTGACCGTCGCTGGTACCCAGCAGATAGGGCAGGAACTTGTCAAAACCGGTGGTGTAGTTCTTCAGGAACGCCTCATCGTGGCGCTTCTCGCTGTAGAGGGTGTGGGCGATGCCCAGCATCAGCGGCACGTCGGTTTGCGGATTCAGGGTCACCTGATCGCAATTGAGGTACTTCTGGGTCTTGGATTTGACCGGATCGACACTGATCACCCGGATCTCGCCCTTGGCCACCTTCTCTTTCAGCTGTGCCCAGTAGTCGTAGACGCTGTGATCCGGCACCAGCCAGCCAACCTGCAGGTTCTTGATGGGATCGGAGCCCCAGATAACGATGGTCTTGCTGTGCTCCAGCACCAGCGGCCAGGAGGTCTGCTGTTCATACACCTCCATGGCGCCGGCCACGTGGGGCAGGATCACCTGGGCGGCACCGGTGGAGTAGTCACCGGCCTTGGCCAGATAGGTGCCGTGCAGGTTCATGGCACGCCCCAACATGGCGCCAGCAGAGTGCAGCTTGCCCACTGACTGCCAGCCGGAGTGGCCGGCATAGAGGGCGCTCGGGCCATAGGTTTTCTGCACCCGCTCCAGCTCGTGATAGAAAAAATCGAGCGCCTGGGACCAGGTGACCCGCACGAAGCGGTTCTGGCCGCGTTCGCTGGTGTCGGACTGGTGCCCCTTGCGCAGCCAGTCCAGCCGCACCATGGGGTAGCGGATGCGGGAGGGGTTGTAGACCACCTCACTCAAGGCTTTGAGCATGTCGGTGGGGTGCTTGTCATGCTCGAACGGCAGGGTCTCGACCCAGCGGCCATCGACCACCCGGGCACGGAAGGCGCCCCAGTGGGAGCCGGACTGCACCAGCTTGTCGCCGGACTCGGCGGCCATCACGGCGCGACCGAGCAGAGAGGGGCCGATCAGGGCAGAGGCACCGCTGGCCAGCAAGCCACCCAGAAAACCACGACGGGAAATATTGATCATCTTGTTATTCCTCTTTCGAATCCGGACTTAGTGGCTGCCCTGACCACCGGTATCGGCGGCATGGTTTTGCAGGTATTTGAGCAGGGTGCGCTCCTCTTCCTTGCTCAGACGGTAATAGGCAGACATCGCCTTGAGTCCCGAAATCCAGCCGTTGGCAGTGAAGTGAGCGGGATCCGGTGCGCCGTGGCAGGAGTTGCAGGTGGATTTGTACATCTCGCCGGCGTAATCCCAGATCGGCTTAAGTGAAGACTCAAAGCCCTTGCCATCGACCCAGGCCTGCACCTGAACCTGCTCCCACTTGATATGGGTGGCGCTGTCGGTCTCCTGCTTGAGCACTTTCTCGCTCGCTTTCAGTTCATCACGGATGGTGGCGACGAAGACCCGCTTGCCCATGTATTCACTCAGCACCCGGCCCTTGCCATCGCTCTCGCGCCACCCTTCGATGGTCACCTTGAGGCGATCGCCGCTGCGGTCTACGACGTCGATGCGGGAGGCAGGTAGCAGTTTGCCGACCGGGTCGGTGCTCTGTTCGCTGGCATAGAGATCTTTTTCACCCAGGTTGTAGAGGGTCTCGGCGGCTGGCGCCTCTTGCGCGTCGTTGACCAGGGTGGCGTAAGTGGCCCGGAAGCCGCCCGCCATGTTGGGCAGTTCGTGGGCGATGCCCTTGTGGCACTCGATGCAGTTCATGTTCTTCGCCGCCGCATCTTTCATCGCCAGCGCTGCCGCCGGGGACTGCTTGGCGTGATCCATGTTGTCGTAGCTGTGGCAGGACTTGCAGGTCTTGGAGTTCTGGCTGCTCATCCGCGCCCACACCTTCTCGGCCAGATGCAGGCGCCTGTCTTCGAACTTCTCCTGGGTGTCGATGCTGTGGCCTATGTACTCCTGATAGAGGTCGTTGGCTGCCTCCATCTTGCGGGCCACCTTGCCGACGAAATCCTTCGGCTGGTGACAGTCGGTACAGACCGCCTGTACCCCTGAGGCATTCTTGAAGTGGATGGACTCCTTGTACTCCGGATAGACGGTGTCTTTCATGGAGTGGCAGGAGATACAGAATTCGAGGCTGCTGGTTTTCTCAAAGCCATAGTGCAGGCCGACGGTGCCCGCTAGGGTGACGCCGACGCCCACCAGAAGCAGCGCCAGTACCGACCAGCGGCGGCTGGGGGTGCGCAGGAAGTGCCACAGTTTTTTCATCATGCTCTCTCACATCACTTTTTTGATGGGAGCCATGATAGGGAGGCGTTGTGAACAGGGCTGCCGCCACAAATTAATGAAATAGGGGTATTTATGACAAAATGTGAATAGAATAATCCTCCCTTGTCGACCATCGTGAACCCTGCCCATGAGCTACCACATTCTGGTTGTTGAAGATGATGCGGTTACCCGCGAGAAGCTGACCGGCTATTTCGAGCGGGAGGGCTATCGGGTGACGGCGGTCGAAAATGGCCAGGAGATGCGCGCCGTGCTGGCGGAGCAGCCGGTCGATCTGGTGATGCTGGATATCAACCTGCCGGGGGAAGATGGTCTGCTGCTGACCCGTGAACTGCGGGCGCGCAGCACGGTGGGGATCATTCTGGTCACCGGCCGCAGCGATGCGGTGGACCGGATTGTCGGCCTCGAGATGGGGGCCGACGACTATGTCACCAAGCCGTTCGAGCTACGGGAGTTGCTGGTGCGGGTCAAGAATCTGCTGTGGCGGATCTCGCTGGCGGCCGCTGCGTCGAGCGAGCCTGCGGTGGCTGACGATGCGGTGCGCTTTGGCCCCTGGCGTTTTGACATCCCCCGTCGCCAGCTCAGCAAGGACGGAGTGCCGGTGCGCCTGACCAAGGCCGAATATGAAGTGCTGGTGGCCTTTGTCGCCCATGCCGGGCGGGTGCTCAGTCGGGAGCGGATCCTGACCCTCATCAGCCATCGCGGCGATGGCCCGAGCGATCGCACCATAGATGTGTTGATCCGGCGGCTGCGCGGCAAGATGGAAGCGGATCCACGGGATCCCCAGCTGTTTGTCACCGTCCATGGTGAAGGCTATCTGTTTGCCGGCGAGATAGCCTCCTGACTCCGTTGCGGTGGCCCTGGCCTGTTTGACCGGGTATCAGACCGGCGGGCGGGTATCAAATTGCGGGCAGTCGTCGCCAATCTGGTGCCAGGGCGCCTTGGAGCCAACGAAGATGTGAAACGCGGGCCGCTGGCTCGGCACGTCGTCCAGTACTCCGAGGCGCAGATTGATCTTGCCGCTGCTGCTCTTCTGGCTGAACAGGCTGGAGCCGCAGTGACGACAGAAGGCCAGGGTGGTCTCTGCCGATTTCCGGTAGCGGCCGATGGCCTCTTCCCCCTTCACTATGGTGACCTTGTTGCCATCCAGTCCGCCGACCGAGGCGTAATCTCCCCCTGAAAACTTGCGGCATTCGCTGCAGTGGCAGTTCCCCATATAGTCAAACTGATCCGGCAGGGTCAGGGCGACGGCGCCGCACAGGCAGCTGGCATGTAACTCTTTCATCTCTTCTCCTTGAGTGTGCTAATCGGATTTGGAACGGCTATTCGACCCGATAGACGGGACGAAAAGCGCCATCCGAGAGGGAATCGGCGGGGTCGGTCAGTGGCGCAGACAGCGTCAGAATGGGTGGCCCCATCACCCGCGGACACTGCTCGGCATTGGCATCAGGGTGTTGTAGCAGGCAGACCGCCTGAGCGACCGCAAGGCGCCCCTGCAGCCGCATCTGATCGCTGTTGGCTGCCAGGATCTTGCCCCGGCGCAGGCCCCGCTGTATCCCGTGGCTGAAGTAGGTGCTCAGCACCCGTGGTCTGTCGAGATGGCGCTGCGCCAGCTCGTTGACCGCCACTTCGGCGGCGATGGCGCCCCCCACCAGATAGTCGAGGTCGGGATAGCGGGCCAGCGTCTGCTGCACCAGCGTGCGCTGGATTTCCCGGCTGTTGTCGCCGCGCTCGGTGGTGACCAGCTTGATGGCGCTCCCCTTGATGGCGTCGGCAAAGCCCGGCTCGACGAAGTTGTTGCCGCCACTCGCCTGCGGGCCGGGGAAGAGGGCAACCGAGACCGGTTTGCTGCCAGCGGGGTGACGCTGCGCCAGCCAGTGGCCGATTTGCCAGCCCATCTGGTACCAGGAGACCCCCACCTTGGCCTGCACCAGACCGCTGGGCAGATCGTTGACCAGACCAAAGAGCGGCAGCGGCGTGGCCTCGATGGCCTCGCGCAAGCCCTGATAGCTCACCGCGCCGAGCAAGATGGCGTCGCTCCCTTCCTGCACGCAGCGCAGCAACTGCTGGCGCTGCTCGGCGAGGGCGCCATAGCCCCCCGCTTCGTGGATCTGCAACTTGACTCCCAGCCGCTTCGCCTCGTCCACCATGCCCTGATTGACCGAAAGCCAGTAGGCGTCGCGCAGATGGGGGTAGAGGGCACAGAGGGTCAGCGGTTTGGTTGCGGCGGCGGGTTCCGGCCACTGCTGGCGCAGCGGCTGGCCGCTGAATTCGCCGCCGGGCCAGATATCGACCGCAAAGGCGAGGGCGGCGCGGGGAAGCATTAGCAACCACATGAGCAACAACGGGGAGAGATAGACGCTTCGCATGGCCAGGGGTTTTGTTAAAGTGTTGGGGCATATTATCCGGTCAAAGCCGACCACAACCAAGGGACTTCCCGTGAGAATCTTTTCCGGCCTGGGTGGCAAGTTGCTGCTGGCCTTCTCCCTGATGGCGTTGTTGACCCTGAGTGCCTCCCTGCTGGGCTGGGTGGGGCTTAGCCATCTGCGCCAGCTGGAGCAAGGGGTGCAGCAGACGTTGGCCGATCAGGAGCTGGCCCGCACGCTCTCTCGCCTCAGCGGCGAGATCCAGAGCGCGTCGCGGCTGCTGGCCACAGCAACCAGCGAGCAGGAGCGGGAGCATCAGGGACGCTTGCTCACCCTGCAGGGGCAACAGCTGCAACAGGTGCTGGCGCAACTTGGTCGTGGGCAGGGTTCAACAAGCCTCGATCAGCTCAGTCAGAGCATCATCGGCAATCTGGGCCAGCAGGGTTGGCTGGTGGGAGAGCGCCTGACCCTGATGGTGCAGGGTGAAGCGCAGCGGGCCCGTCTGGTGGCGGCGGCCGGGCAGATTGCCGAGCTGGCGCGCAGCCAGATGGAGAACGCCGAAACCGTGATGGTGGCGGGATTGGGTTCCCTCTACCAACAGCAAGGTGCGCAGGCGACCCGGACGCTGGACCGCCTGCTGGAGCAGGATCTCGACTGGCTGGAGCAGATGACCGAGCTGCGCCATCGCACCCTGATGCAGCAGCAGCGCATCGAAGAGATGTGGCGCAGCGAACGACAGGAACAGTTGCAAACGCTATTGCAAGAGGGGCAGAGGGAGCTGGCTATCTTGCAACTGCGGGCCGGGGTGGTGACCGATCCGGCCCGCAGGCAGGCGGTGGCGCAGGCGCTGACTGTGCTGGCGCAGAGCGACAAGCTGGTACAACTGCGCAGTGACTGGCTCGGCAAGGGGGAGGCGCTGCGGGTGCTGGCCAATGCCAATGAGGCCCTGATGAGCAGCCTCAACCAGCAGGTCGGAGAGCTGGTCAGCCGTGCCCGCGATTCGCTGGGGCAGAGCCAGCAGGCGCTAAGCCAGCGCCTCAGGCTGCTGGAGCAGGCGTTGATGGCCATTGGCCTGCTCACCCTGCTACTGCTGATGCTGCTGATGTGGCGCATGGTCTATGGCCGGATCGTCTGGCCGCTGCAACGGGCGGTGGCGGGGATGAGCCGGTTGGCGCGCGGGGATCTGGCCCCCCTTGAGCCTATCGCCAGTACCGGGCGCGATGAGCTGGCGGAGCTGGGGCGGGCCCTGCAGGTGTTTCGTGACAATGCGGTGGAGCTGGGCCGCTATCAGCGCGAGCTGGAGTCGCGGGTCGAGGAGCGCACCGGCCAGCTCAGCCACGCCAACGAGCGGCTCAATGAGGAGGTGGAGAAGCAGCGGCAGGCCCGCGCCGAGGCAGAGCAGGCCAACCGGGCCAAGTCGGTGTTTCTCGCCACCATGAGCCACGAGATCCGCACCCCCATGAACGGCATTCTCGGGGGCCTGACGCTGCTGGAAGATACCCACCTGAGCGATACCCAGCAGCGATATCTGGCCGCCATCGAGCACAGTGGCGAATCCCTGCTGGAGATCCTCAACGACATTCTCGACTACTCCAAGATAGAAGCGGGCCATGTGGAGGCGCGCCGTGAGCCCTTCCCCCTGTTCCTGTTGGTGGATGAGCTCAGCGCGTTGTTCCGGCCAAAGGCAGAGGCCAAGGGGGTCACCCTGGCGCTGGAGTATGCGCCCGGGCTGGCGCCTGTGGTCGAGGGGGATCTGGGCAAGCTGCGCCAGGTGCTCGGCAACTTGCTCGGCAATGCGGTCAAGTTTACCGCCCGTGGCCAGATTACCCTGACGGTGGCACCTCTTGCCTGCCAAGGCCCTTGCGCCGAGCCCTGCATCCGCTTCGTGGTGCGCGATACAGGCCCCGGCATTCCGGCCGATGAGCAGGAGGCGGTGTTCGAGGCGTTTCGCCAGCGCAAGCGTGATATAGGCCATCAGGGCGGCACCGGGCTGGGACTGGCGATCAGCCGCAAGCTGGTGGCCGCCATGGGTGGCGAGCTGAGCCTTGTCAGCGAACCGGGCAAGGGGTGTGAATTCAGCTTCAGCCTGCCCTTGCAACGCTCGAGTGCCCAGCTGCCCGCCGAGGCGCAACCGCTGCACCTTGGCCAGTCCCGTGACATCCTGCTGGTGGAGGATAACGAGATCAACCGGTTGGTGGCGCACGGCATGCTGACCCGCCTCGGCCATCGCGTCACCCTGGCGGAGGATGGCCGCAGCGCGCTGGCGCTGGTGACCGAGCGCCCCTTCGAGCTGGCGCTGCTCGATATCAATCTGCCCGATATGGACGGCATGACCCTGCGCGAGGATCTGGCCGCCATCAGCGAGGAGATGCATGAGCGGCCGCTGCCCGCCATCGCCATCTCGGCCCAGATGTATCCGGAGGATATCCGCCACTGCCTTGCCGCCGGCTTTGTCGATTTTGTCGGCAAGCCGGTGCGGCTGGCGGTGCTGGCGAACGCCATCGATCAACTATTTCGGCAAGAGGGCGCCGCTATTGAGCCGCAGGTGCAATTATCAGTAGCCGTGCCCCCAACTAACCACCCCGAGTGGGCCAATCCGGTGCTGGATGCCGATCTGCTCCTGCTCGGCATGGCGCGGATCCGCCAGCTGGTCGCGCTGTTTGAGTCGCAAGGGCGGGTGTTGGTGGATAAGTTGGCTCAGGGTGAGGGGAGTGAGCAACGTCAGCTGGCGCACAAGCTCAAGGGGAGTGCGCTGGCGCTGGGGTTGACCGAATTTGCCAGCCATTGCGCGGCTCTTGAGGCGGGAGGCGGTGAGCCTGCGGCAATCGGGGCGCAATTTGACGCGGCGGTGAGCGGGTTGCAGCAGTGGCTGGCGGCCAACAGGGATGCGCCATTCTGATCCCTGCTGGCGATGCACAACGTTCAGAGGGGGCCAGCCCCTGCGCCGTTATTCGCTCTCGCGAAACAGCACCTGCTTGCACTTGGCACAGACCCATTCCCGGCGAAAATCGGTCAGGTGCACCATGCCCACCTCCAGCAACTCGTGGTGGCCGCAGTGATAACAGAAGATGATGTCGCCATCGACTGATTCAGGGTGGGCCGCCAGATAGTCGGCTTTGGTGGGGAGTTGATCCCACGAGGTGGTGGGGACATGCTTGCGTTGGCTGGTGTAGTAGACCCAGTAGAACAGAAAAAAGACAGCCAGGATCACGAATGTCAGCAGATGGTCCATCTTGAACTCCTCCGGTTAGGTGCAGCCCCTCGGATGCATGGCTGCAATCAGCTCCATCATCATTAAATTTGTTTCGAATGAATATGTTACAGGATGGATAAAGAGGGCGTTGTGATCCCCTTCGGGTTTTGCCCGCCCGCAGCGGGATGAAAAATGTGCCGCTTGGCGGAGCGGCCAGGGTATTGAACGGGGAGGGAATCTTGTTTTTTACAACATAAATTCAACATTTTTTTAGGTGGTTGGACTGTCTCTTTGATCCAGCTCACGTTACAATGCCAGCGCCCACTTCACCTAACGCGCAAACGATTTTCAGGAGAGAAACGGATGTTGAAACGTGACATGACCATCGCCAATTATGATCCGCAATTGTGGCAGGCCATCACAGACGAAACCCGTCGTCAGGAAGAGCATATCGAGCTGATTGCGTCTGAGAACTACACCAGCCCCCGTGTCATGGAAGCCCAGGGCTCCCAGCTGACCAACAAGTACGCCGAAGGTTACCCCTCCAAGCGTTACTACGGTGGTTGCGAGTATGTGGATGTGGTCGAAACCCTGGCCATCGAGCGCGCCAAAGAGCTGTTCGGGGCCACTTACGCCAACGTGCAGCCGCACTCCGGCTCCCAGGCCAACAGCGCCGTCTACATGGCCCTGCTGCAGCCGGGCGACACCGTACTGGGCATGAACCTGGCCCACGGCGGTCACCTGACCCACGGCTCTCCGGTCAACTTCTCCGGCAAGCTTTACAACATCGTGCCTTACGGTATCGATGAGTCCGGCAAGATCGACTACGACGACATGGAACGTCAGGCTGTCGAGCACAAGCCGAAGATGATGATCGGTGGCTTCTCCGCCTACTCCGGCATCGTTGACTGGGCCCGCATGCGCGAAATCGCCGACAAGGTCGGTGCCTACCTGTTCGTCGACATGGCTCACGTGGCTGGTCTGATTGCCGCTGGTGTCTACCCGAACCCGGTTCCCCACGCTCACGTGGTCACCTCCACCACCCACAAGACCCTGGCCGGTCCGCGTGGTGGTCTGATCCTCTCCGCCGCTGACGACGAGGAGCTCTACAAGAAGCTCAACTCTGCCGTCTTCCCGGGTGGTCAGGGTGGCCCGCTGATGCACGTCATCGCCGGTAAAGCCGTTGCCTTCAAAGAGGCGCTGGAGCCGGAGTTCAAGACCTATCAGGCTCAGGTCGTCAAAAACGCCAAGGCGATGGCTGCCACCTTTATCGAGCGCGGTTACAAGATCGTCTCCGGCGGTACCGACAACCACCTGATGCTGGTTGACCTGATCGGTCGCGAGCTGACCGGTAAGGACGCTGACGCTGCGCTGGGCAAAGCCAACATCACCGTCAACAAGAACTCCGTGCCCAACGACCCGCGCTCCCCGTTCGTCACCTCCGGTGTGCGTATCGGTACCCCGGCCATCACCCGCCGTGGTTTCAAGGAAGCCGAGTCCATCGAGCTGACCCACTGGATCTGCGACGTACTGGACAACCACGACAACGATGCCGTACTGGCCACCGTGCGCGAGAAGGTGCTGGATATCTGCCGCCGCTTCCCGGTTTATGGCTGATAAGTCAGACCATCCGGTTTGAGACCAATGCCACCTGCGGGTGGCATTGTTTTTTCTGGCTTTTACCGGTTTTGGATGGCCGTGCTACACTGGCCGACCTAGATCCTGGCCCGCCGGGCCGGTCCCTGTTCCATTAACGCCGGAGGTCCGATGCATTGCCCATTCTGTAGTGCGGTTGATACCAAGGTGATCGATTCCCGCTTGGTGGCAGAAGGCCATCAGGTGCGCCGCCGTCGTGAGTGTCTGCTCTGTCACGAGCGTTTTACCACCTTCGAGATGGCCGAACTGGTGATGCCCCGCGTCATCAAGTCCAACGGTTCCCGCGAGCCGTTCAATGAAGACAAGCTGCGCGCCGGCATCCTGCGGGCGCTGGAGAAGCGGCCGGTGAGCATGGAGGCCATCGAAAAGGCGGTCAACCATATCAAATCCCGCCTGCGTGCCACCGGCGAGCGTGAAGTCGCCTCCGAGCTGGTAGGCAATCTGGTGATGGATGAGCTCAAGAGTCTGGACAAGGTGGCCTATATCCGCTTTGCCTCCGTCTATCGCAGCTTCGAAGATATTCGCGAGTTCGGCGAAGAGATTGCCAAGCTGGAGAAGTAAACCGCCATTCTCACCCATGTTGCCGCGTCCGATTACGCTGCGCTAATCGAACCTACGATACTGCGTAAAGCCGAGATGTGTTGTCAAAGGAGCCCGAATGTTTAGTCAAGATGATTACCAATGGATGAGTCGGGCCCTCGAACTGGCCCGCCGCGGCCGCTACACCACGGCCCCCAACCCCTGCGTCGGCGCCGTGCTGGTCAAAGATGGCGTGGTGGTTGGCGAAGGGTGGCATCAGAAGGCGGGCGAGCCCCATGCCGAGGTTTACGCCCTGCGCGCCGCCGGTGACAACGCCCGTGGCGCTACCGCCTATGTAACCCTCGAACCCTGCTCTCATCACGGTCGTACTCCCCCCTGCGCCGAGGCGCTGATCAACGCCGGCGTGGCCCGGGTGGTGGCGGCCATGGTCGATCCCAATCCCCAGGTGGGCGGACGTGGCCTGCGGATGCTCTCCGAAGCGGGGATCAAGACAGATTTCGGCCTGCTGGCGAGCGAAGCCGAGGCGCTCAACCCGGGCTTTTTCAAGCGGATGCGTACCGCCTTCCCGCGGGTGACCGTCAAGCTGGGGGCCAGCCTCGATGGCCGCACCGCCATGGCGAGCGGCGAGAGTCAGTGGATCACCTCCCCGGATGCGCGCCGTGACGTGCAGCGGCTGCGGGCCCGCCACGATGCGGTGCTCTCCAGCGCCGAAACCGTGCTGGCCGATGGCGCTTCCCTGACCGTGCGCTGGGACGAGCTGCCCCCCTCGGTCAAGGCGAGCTACCCCAAAGAGACCCTGCGCCAGCCGCTGCGGGTCATCGTCGATTCGCAAAACCGCCTCACACCCGACTTGCCGCTGTTCCAGAGCGAGAGCCCGGTGCTGCTGGCCCGTCACAAGGCGTCCGGCGAGTGGCCCGAGTGGGTGCAGCAGTTGGAGCTGCCGCTGCTGGATGGCAAGCTGGATCTGGTCAGCCTGTTCATGTTGCTGGCCAAACAGAACGTCAACTCGGTGCTGGTCGAGGCGGGCCCGCGGCTCTGCGGCGCTCTGCTGGAAAAAGGGCTGGTGGATGAGCTGGTGCTCTATCAGGCTCCCAAACTGATGGGTGACGAAGGGCGCGGCCTGTTCCATCTGCCGGGTCTGACCCGGCTGTTCCAGGCCCCCAAGCTTGCCATCAAGGATGTGCGCATGGTGGGGCCGGATATTCGCATTACCGCCAAAATAGCCTGATTTATCAATGTTCAAGGGGGCATAATCAGTCCCCGTCATCAGCAAGGTGATCTGCATGTTTACCGGAATTATCGAAGCGGTGGGAACCCTGGCCGAGCTGCGCCGTCAGGGCGATGACATGGCCCTCACCGTCCACGCACCAGGTCTGGATTTTAGCGACGTCAAACTGGGCGACTCCATCGCCACCAACGGCGTCTGCCTCACCGTGGTGGCGCTGGGCGACAAGAGTTATACCGCCGACGTGTCGCTGGAAACCCTCTCCCGTACCGGTTTTGCCGCCGCCAGAGTGGGCGATCGGGTCAACCTCGAGAAGGCGCTGATGCCCACCTCCCGCCTCGGCGGCCATCTGGTCTCCGGCCATGTGGATGGGGTAGGGGAGGTGAAAAGCGTCTCCAGCAGCGGCCGCGCCATCGAGTACTGGATCAAGGCGCCGGGGGAACTCTCCCGCTATATCGCCGAGAAGGGCTCCATTGCGGTGGATGGCATCAGCCTCACCGTCAACGCGGTGCAGGGGGACCTTTTCCGCCTGACGATCGTGCCCCACACCGCGCAGGAGACCACTATTGCCAGCTGGAAGCCGGGTCACAAGGTCAACCTCGAGGTCGATCAGATCGCCCGTTATCTGGAGCGGCTGATGATGGGAAAAAGTCAGGAGAGCAGCGCCTCGACCCTGACCATGGAGACGCTGGCCAAGGCCGGTTTTCTCTGACGGTGTGCGCTGAGTCTGGCCACCAAAACGATTTTCTGTGATCCCGCTCTGATTGAAATGGAGCCGCTAGCCCCAATCTAGAGCAACATACACACGCATTTGCGTTGAGCCTGCGGGCTCAACCCCCAAGCACACTGATGGAGTAGCCCATGGCGCTGAGCACAACCCAGGAAATCATTGCCGATATCAAGGCTGGCAAGATGGTGATCCTGATGGATGACGAAGACAGGGAGAACGAAGGGGACCTCATCATGGCCGCCTCCTGCGTCCGTCCGGAGGATATCAACTTCATGGCCCGCTACGGCCGTGGCCTCATCTGCCTGACATTGACCCGGGATCGCTGCAAGCAATTGGCGCTGCCGCTGATGGTGGATCGCAACAATGCCCAGTTCTCCACCGCTTTTACCGTCTCCATCGAGGCGGCGGAAGGGGTGACCACTGGTATCTCAGCCGCCGATCGTGCGGTGACCGTGCAGGCGGCAGTGGCGCCCAATGCCAAGGCAGCCGATCTGGTGCAGCCGGGCCACATCTTCCCGCTGATGGCGCAGGATGGCGGCGTGCTGACCCGTGCCGGCCACACCGAAGCGGGCTGCGATCTGGCCCGTCTGGCCGGTTTCGAGCCTGCCGCCGTCATCGTCGAGATCCTCAACGAAGATGGCACCATGGCGCGCCGTCCGGATCTGGAGCTGTTCGCCGAGGAGCACGGCATCAAGCTTGGCACCATCGCCGACCTTATCGAGTACCGCAACCAGCACGAGACCACGGTCGAGAAGGTGGCCGAGTGCAAGCTGCCCACCGAGTTTGGCGAGTTTGACCTCATCACCTTCCGCGACACCATCGACAATCAGGTTCACTTCGCCCTGAAAAAGGGTGAGGTGCAGGCTGATCAGCCGACCCTGGTGCGCGTCCACCTGCACGATGTGCTGAGCGATCTGCTGCTGACCGACCGCCATGCAGCACGCAGCTGGCCGCTGCCTAAATCCATGGCCCGCATCGCTGACGAAGGCGGCGTGCTGGTGATCTTGGGAGCGGAAGCACACGGCGCCGAGCTGCTGGCCCGGGTCAAGGGCTTTGAAGCCGCTGACAAGGGACTGGCACCGGAAGGGGCCAGATGGCAGGGCACCTCGCGCCGGGTTGGCGTGGGTTCCCAGATCCTCAAGGCGCTCGGCGTGAGCAAGATGCGCCTGTTGAGCTCGCCGAAGAAGTACCATGCCCTCGGCGGTTTCGGTCTGGAAGTGGTTGAGTACGTCGGCGAGTAAAGCTCTACCAGAGAAGTACCATCCCCTTCCGGGTGGCTTCGGTCTGGAAGTCGTGGAATTTACCGGCGAGTAAGTGCGCCGGACTGGTTAAATCGCGATCATGGCCGTCTATTGCGGCCATGGTTTTTGTCGTGGGTCTGTTGTGCTAGAATGTGCGCACTTTTGACTCCGGCCCTTTTGATTGCACAGATACAGGATTTCCAATGAAGGTTATCGAAGGAAATATCGCCGCTCCTGAGGCGCGCGTTGCTATTGTTGTTGCCCGTTTCAACAGCTTCATCAACGACAGTCTGGTGAACGGTGCGGTGGACGTACTGAAGCGTCAAGGTCAAGTGCAGGACAGCAACCTGACACTGGTAAAAGTGCCGGGCGCGGTTGAAATGCCATTGGTCATCAAGAAGCTGGCCAAGAGTGGTCAATACGACGCCATCGTGGCGGTCGGTACTGTCATCCGTGGCGGCACCTATCACTTCGACCTGGTGGCAAACGAGAACAGCAAGGGCATGGCCCAGGTAATGATGGAATATGAAATTCCCGTTGCCTTCGGTGTGTTGACCACTGAAAACATTGAACAAGCCATCGAGCGTGCAGGTACCAAGGCGGGTAACAAGGGTGCAGAGGCTGCACTGGCAGCGCTCGAAATGATCAACGTCCTGAAAGAACTGGACGTGTAACGAGGAGAAGTACATTGAAACCGTCTGAGCGCCGTAAAGCCCGCCATTGCGCCACCCAGGCCATCTACCAGTGGCAGATGACCAAGGCTAACGTGGGTGACATCGAAGAGCAGTTCAAGATCGATCAGGACACCAAGGGTGTAGACCTGAACTATTTCCGCGATCTGCTGTTCGGGGTAGCCCTCCACTGCAGCGAGCTGGACAAGGTGTTTGCACCTTTCCTCTCCCGTCCGCTGGAAGAAGTGGACATGGTGGACAAGGCGATCCTGCGTCTGGCGACCTACGAGCTGACCCGTCGTGATGATGTACCGCCGCGCGTGGTCATCAACGAAGCGATCGAGCTGGCCAAAGCTTTTGCTGCCGATGACAGCCACAAGTTTGTCAACGGTGTACTGGACAAGGTGATCAAATCGCTGAACAAGCGTTGATCCTGCTGTCCGTCAGCATCTAAGAGAGGAGCCAGCTTATTGCTGGCTTTTTACTGTATGGGTGAATTTGAGCTGATTGATAAGTACTTCAAGGTTCCCCACGCCCGCAAGGACGTGGTGATGGGCCCTGGAGATGACTGTGCCCTGCTGACCCTGCCCCCCGATACCCAGCTGGCGGTGAGCACCGACACTCTGGTGAGCGGCGTACACTTCTTTCCCGACATGGATCCGGTGGATCTCGGCTACAAGGCGCTGGCGGTCAATCTCTCCGATCTCGCCGCCATGGGTGCCGAGCCACGCTGGGTGTCGCTGGCGCTGACCCTGCCTGCCATCAACGAAGGTTGGGTTGCCGGTTTTGCCGAAGGGTTTCTGGAGCTGGCCGAGTACTACAACGTGGCGCTGGTGGGCGGAGACATGACCCGCGGGCCGCTCTCCATCACCATCTCGGTGAAGGGGTCGGTGCCTGCCGGTCGCGCCCTGATGCGCAGCGGCGCCAAAGCCGGTGACGGCATCTATGTGACCGGCACTTTGGGAGATGCCGCGCTGGCGCTTTCCCACCTGCTGGGCAAACGCACCCTCAACGAGAACCAGCTGGCAGCTGTGCTGCCACGGCTCGACCACCCCCATCCCCGCATTCTGGCCGGTCAGGCGCTGCGCGGGCTGGCGGGTAGTGCGCTGGATCTCTCCGACGGTCTGGCATCAGATCTCGGCCATATCCTCAAGGCCTCCGGCGTGCGTGCCCAGATCGATCTCGATCTGCTGCCGCTCTCGCCGGTGTTGCAGGATGCGGTGAGCGAGCAGGAGGCGTGGCAACTGGCGCTGGCCGGTGGCGATGACTACGAGCTCTGCTTCACCGTACCGGAGGAGCACCGCGGCGCGCTCGATACGGCGCTGGCCCACAGCGGGGTCAAGTTCAGCCGCATCGGCCGCATCGTGGCGGGCGAGCCGGGCATCGACTACCTGCGTGGCGACCAAGCGGTCGAGCTGCAACTGAAAGGGTGGGATCACTTCGCATGAGTTTGTTCAGGATAAAGCCCGAGCTGACACGACTGGATCTGAAAAATCCGCTTCATTTTTTGGCGGTGGGGTTTGGTTCCGGCCTCAGCCCCAAGGCGCCGGGCACCATGGGCACCCTGGCGGCCATTCCGCTCTACCTGCTGGTGAGTGGGCTGCCGACCTATTGGTTTATCGCCTTGCTGGCGGTGGGTTTTGTTGTGGGGATCCGTATCTGCCAGAGCGCCACCGATGCCATCGGCGTGCCGGATCACGGCGCCATCGTCTGGGACGAGGTGATCGGCTTTGGCGTTACCATGATCGCAGCGCCAGCCGGTTGGGAGTGGGTGGTGGCGGGCTTCGCGCTGTTCCGGTTGTTTGATGTGCTCAAGCCCTGGCCCATCTCCTGGTTTGATCGCCGGATCCACGGTGGCCTGGGCATCATGCTGGACGATCTGATCGCCGGCCTGTTCGCTCTGTTTTGTATGCAATTACTGGCATTCTGGCTCGGTTGAGAGCCATCTTCCGGGGGATGACCGTTCTGGCATCCCCCGATTTATATCTGCTTAATTTTCATTCATCGGCATATGCTGCCGTTTATCATCCATTTCACATAAATATTCACTACTCATTCGGGGCTGGTGATTGTTTTGGAAATAGTGATAAATGCTGCTTGTTGCGTTGTTGTTGAAATTAAAGTAATGATACCAATAGATGTACGGACGCACCGGCCATTTGTGTGATGAAAATCATCATTTATCTCTGCCGAATTGGTGGTTATCTGCACAAAACATTGCGGAATTGTATAACTCAATCATTTACACCCGTGGTCAAACCGTCTAAGTTACTCGCGGGTTATTCCAAAAAAATGCAAAAAACCCGCCCGGATCGCTGGTTTCGCTGCCTCATGGATTGAGCAAATATTGCCCAAGGTAACAACCGGCATCTGCGGCTGATTTACGGACGAATTATTTGGGACGGATGTCCCCCGCAGAGGTAAACATGTCCTTGCTCGAAGTAAAGAACTTGCGGATCGAGTACCCCTCCCGCTACGGGGTGCTGGCCGCGGTGAAGGATCTCTCTTTCTCTATCGAAAAGGGTGAGATTGTCGGGGTGGTCGGTGAATCCGGCGCCGGCAAGTCCACCATCGGCAACGCCGTTATCGACCTCCTGAGCCCGCCGGGTCGCATCGCCCGTGGCGATATCTATCTCAATGGCGAGCTCATCTCCGGCAAGAGCCAGAACGAGATGCGGGCCATCCGTGGCTCCCGTATCGGGTTCATCTTCCAGGACCCCATGACCTCCCTCAACCCGCTGTTCACCGTTGAGCATCAGTTGGTGGAGACCATTCTGGCCAATACCGATCTCTCTCGCGAGGCCGCTTTTGCCAAGGCGCTGGAGCTGATGGGGGCGGTGGGTATTCCGCAGCCGGAGCTGCGCATCAAACAGTATCCGCACCAGTTCTCCGGTGGCATGCGTCAGCGGGTGGTTATCGCCATCGCGCTCTCCTGCGATCCGGAGCTGATCATCGCCGATGAGCCGACTACGGCGCTGGATGTCTCCATTCAGGATCAGATCCTCCAGCTTATCCGCGCCCTCTGCAAAGAGCGTCAGGTGGGCTGCATGCTGGTGACCCACGACATGGGCGTGGTCTCCAACGTTACCGACAAGGTGGCGGTGATGTATCGCGGCGATCTGGTGGAGTTCGGCCTGACCGAACAGGTGTTGGGCAGCCCCAATCACCCCTATACCCGCAGCCTCATCTCGGCGGTCCCCCGTTCCGATGTGAAGCTGGTGCGCTTCCCGCTGGTCTCCTATATCGAGGATGCCAGTGCGCCGGATACCAATATCGACCTCAAGACTCACTGGCTCGGCCAGAGTCAGGACGAGCGAGCCTATGAAGGGGCGCTGTTGCGGGTGGAGAACGTCGATCTGAAGTTCGTCACCAAGGACTCCATCTTCCCGAGCCGCCGCCAGTATGTACGCGCCTGCAACAACATCAGCTTCGAGATCTTCGAAGGGGAGACCTTCGGTCTGGTGGGGGAGTCCGGCTCCGGCAAATCGACCATTGCCCGCGCCATCACCGGTCTCTATCCGCCTGATACCGGCAAGATTTTCTTCGAGGGGATCGATCTGACCGCTCTCAAGAGCGAGCGCGAACGTCGCCCGCTGCGTCGCCAGATGCAGATGGTGTTCCAGAACCCCTATTCGTCGATGAACCCGCGGATGAAGGTGCGCGACATCATTGCCGAGCCGATCCGCTTCCATCAGCTGGCGAGCAGCGAGAGCCAGATCGAGGGGATTGTCGGCGATCTGCTGGATCACGTGGGTCTTGGCCGTGGTGCTGGCCTCAAGTATCCCCACGAGTTCTCCGGCGGTCAGCGCCAGCGTATCTCCATTGCCCGCGCATTGGCCACTCGCCCGCGCTTCCTTATCTGTGACGAGCCGACCTCGGCGCTGGATGTGTCGGTGCAGGCCCAGATCCTCAACCTGCTCAAGGATCTGCAGCAGGAGCTCAAGCTCACCATGCTGTTTATCAGCCACGATCTGCCGGTGATCCGCCAGATGTGCGACCGCATCGGGGTGATGCAGCACGGTAATCTGGTGGAGGTGGCCGAGACCGAGAAACTCTTTACCAATGCCGAGCATGAGTACAGCCGCAAGCTGATCTCCCTCATGCCGGAGTTCAAGGGAATGTCCCGCGAGGGGCTGGAAATCGCAAGCTAGGAGAGCGCCGGTGCGCCGGTCTGCTTGTCAAAAAAAGTGTCATAAGAAAGCCAAAAGCATGGAGAACAAGATGAAGAAAGGATTGTCCAAGATTGCCCTGGCGCTGTTTGCCGCCGGTTTCGCCTTCAGTGTCTCAGCCGCTGATATCAAGGTGGGTGTCGCCTCTGACGCCACTTCGCTGGATCCGCAGGAGCAGCTCTCCGGTCAGACCCTGGAGATGTCGCACCTGGTATTCGATCCCCTGATGCGTTACACCCAGGACCTGCAGTTCGAGCCCCGTCTGGCCGAGAAGTATGAGCGTATTGACGACAAGACCGTCCGCTTCCACCTGCGCAAAGGGGTCAAGTTCCACTCCGGTAACGACTTCACCGCAGACGACGTGGTGTGGACCGTCAACCGCCTGAAATCCTCCGTCGACTTCAAGGCGATCTTCGATCCCATCAGCGAAGTGAAGAAAGTCGATGACTACACCGTCGATCTGATTACCGCCAAGCCGTTCCCACTGGTGCTGCAGACCGTCACCTACATCTTCCCGATGGACTCCAAGTTCTACACCGGCAAAACCGAAGCGGGCAAAGACAAGGCCGAGATCGTCAAAAACGGCGACTCCTATGCCTCTACCCACGTCTCCGGTACTGGCCCGTTCACCGTCAAGTTCCGCGAGCAGGGCGTGAAGCTGGATTATGCCCGCAACGCCAACTACTGGGATAAAGCTTCCAAGGGTAACGTCGAGAACCTGACCGTGGTGCCGATCAAGGAAGATGCGACCCGTGTTGCAGCCCTGTTGGGTGGCGACGTGGACATGATCTATCCGGTTGCGCCGAACGATCTGGAGCGTGTGAAGAATGGCAAGGACTCCCAGCTGGTCACCCTGTCCGGTACCCGTGCCATCATCATCGAGCTGAACCAGAACACCAACCCGGCGCTGAAAGACAAGCGCGTGCGTCAGGCGATCAACTACGCCATCAACCAGGTGGGCATCGTCGAGAAGATTAACAAGGGCTTCGGTACCCCTGCTGGTCAGCTGAGCCCGAAAGGCTATGCCGGTCATAACGAGGCGCTGGTGCCCCAGTATGATCTGGCCAAGGCCAAGGAGCTGATGAAAGAGGCCGGTTACGAGAAAGGCTTCAAGATGACCTTCATCTCCCCGGCTGCCCGCTACGTCAACGACGTCAAGATTGCCCAAGCTGTTTCCGCCATGCTGGCCAAGATCAACATCAAGGTGGATCTGAAGACCATGCCGGTGGCCCAGTACTGGCCGGAGTTTGACAAGTGCGCCGCTGACATGCAGCTGATTGGCTGGCACTCCGATACTGAAGATACCGCGAACTTCTTCGAGTTCCTGACCTTCACCAAGGATGCCAAGACCGGTATGGGCCAGTACAACTGCGCCGGTTATGCCAACGCCGAAGCTGACAAGATGGTGATGGATGCCAATGCCGAGACCGATCCGGCCAAGCGTGCCGAGATGCTGAAGAAGGTCGAAGCCATGCTGATCGAAGATGCTGCCTATGTGCCGTTGCACTGGGAAGATCTGGCCTATGGCGCCAAGAAGAACGTCGACATCAAGCCGGTGGTCAACGTGATGAACTTCCCTTACCTGGGTGACCTGGTGGTCAGCAAGTAAGAGAACGTCGCAAGGAAGGACGGGGCGGGGTGGTCAGCTGGCCACTCCGCCCACTAACAGAAGCCTGTGCCACGACACAGGCCACGTAGAAGGACAAGCATGTTTACATTCCTGCTGAAACGGTTCTATCAGGCCGTGATAGTGATGTTCGTCATCAGCCTGGTCGCCTTCTCCATCCAGGATAACCTGGGTGACCCGTTGCGCGAGCTGGTGGGACAATCCGTCTCCGAAGCCCAGCGTCACGAGTTGCGCGAGAAGATGGGCCTTAACGATCCCTTCCTCATCAAATACAGCCGCTTTCTGAAAAATGCGGTGCATGGGGATTTGGGCACCTCCTATTTCTTCAAGCGACCCGCTCTCGAGGTGATCCTCGACAAGCTGGTGGCTACCCTTGAGCTGGTGTTTGCCGCCGCGCTCATCATCGTGGTGGTCTCCATTCCACTCGGTGTCTATTCGGCGATCCGCCCGCGCAGCATTCCCACCAAGATCATCATGGCGGGGAGCAGTATCGGCATTTCGATCCCGGTGTTCCTGACCGCCATCATGCTGATGTATCTCTTCTCCATCCAGCTGGGCTGGCTGCCGGCCTATGGCCGCGGCGAGACCCGTAACCTGCTGGGCTGGGAGTCGGGCTTCTTCACCTGGGATGGCATCCTGCACCTGATCCTGCCGGCGGTGTCGCTCTCTTCCATCATGCTGCCGCTGTTTATCCGGCTGGTGCGCTCCGAGATGCTGGAGCAGCTCTCCTCCGAGTACGTCAAATTCGCCCGCGCCAAAGGGCTGGATAACAACAAGGTCTACTATCAGCACGCCCTCAAAAACACCATGCTGCCGGTCATTACCGTCGGCGGGGTGCAGATCGGCACTATGGTGGCCTACACCATTCTGACCGAGAGTGTGTTCCAGTGGCCGGGTACCGGCTTCCTGTTTCTTGAAGCGATCCACAGGGTCGATACCCCGCTGATCACCGCCTACGTCATCTTCGTGGGATTGATCTTCGTGGTGACCAATACCCTGGTCGACCTGCTCTACGGGTTGATCAACCCGACCGTTAACCTGACTGCCAAGGGGTAAGCGCATGACTAATGCTGTAACTGCAAGCCCAAGCCGTTGGGCACGATTCAAGAACTCTGACATCGTCTACTACTTCCTGCGGGACAAGGTAGCCATGTTCAGCTTTGCGGTGTTTGTGGTGTTCGTGCTGGCGGCGCTGCTGGCGCCCTGGCTCGCTCCGCACAACGTCTATGACCAGACCAGTTTTGATCTGATGGATGCCGAGTTGCCCCCCTCCTGGCTCGAAGGCGGCGAGGAGCGCTTCTGGCTCGGTACCGACAACCAGGGGCGGGATATCTGGAGCACCATCCTCTATGGCGCCCGTATCTCCCTCACTATCGGTCTGTTTGCGGTGGCGCTGCAGCTGGTGCTCGGTATCGTCATCGGTCTGATTGCCGGTTACTTCGGTGGCCGCATCGACAACCTGCTGATGCGCTTTGCCGATGTGCAGTTGTCGTTCTCCACCATGATGGTGGCGATCATCATCTCCGCCATCTTTCAGGCAACCTTTGGCTCCGAGTTCTACTCGAAGTTCGCCATCATGATGCTGGTGGTGATCATCGGTATCGCCGAGTGGCCGCAGTATGCCCGTACCGTGCGCGCCTCTGTGCTGGCGGAGAAGAAGAAGGAGTATGTGGAAGCAGCCAAGGTGATGGGATTCCGCGCCCCGCGCATCATGTTCCGCCACATTCTGCCCAACTGTTTGTCGCCCATTCTGGTGATCTCCACCGTGCAGGTGGCCAACGCCATCATGAGCGAGGCGGCACTCTCCTTCCTCGGTCTGGGAATGCCGGTTGATCAGCCCTCGCTCGGTTCGCTTATCAGCGTCGGCTTCAACTACATCTTCTCCGGTTCCTGGTGGATCACCGCCTTCCCGGGAATCTGTCTGGTGGTGCTGGTGCTGGTCATCAACCTGCTGGGCGACTGGCTGCGGGATGTGTTTAACCCCAAGATCTACAAAGGTTGATAACCTGCGCAAGAACTTACTGCGAGGCCGTGATCAAGGCTCATGTGCTGCTCGGAATCCTCATGTATTCACATATACTCCGGTTCCTGCGCTGCTCTTTACCTTGTTGACGGACTTCTCGCAACAGTTCTTGAACAGGTTCTAGATTATGAAGAACAAGAAGGGCGCCAGTGAGGCGCCCTTCTTTTGCTTGATAGCTTCAAGCGTTATCAGGCTTTCAGCCAGCTTTCGATACTGCGCTGGATGCCTGCATCGTCCAGACCAAGCAGGGCATAGATCTCCTGCTGGGTACCCTGTTCCACGAAGCGATCCGGCAAGCCGAGGTTGAGTACCGGCTTGCACTGTTTATTGCGCATCAGCAGCTCGTTCACCGCCGAACCGGCGCCGCCCATGATAGCGTTGTCTTCGATGGTGACGAAGTGATCGTGGCTGGCCGCCAGCGACAGCACCAGCGCCTCATCCATCGGTTTGACAAAGCGCATGTCCACCAGGGTGGCATCCAGCGCTTCGGCGGCCGTTTTCGCGTGGTGCAGCAGGGTGCCAAAGGCCAGAATAGCGGTACCCTTGCCCTCTCGCAGGATACGTCCCTTGCCGAGCTCCAGTGCCTGCATCTCTGACGAGATGGGGGAATCGCTCAGACTGCTGCCGCGGGGGTAACGCACGGCGACAGGGCCTTGCTGAAGATAGCCGGTATAGAGCATCTGGCGGCACTCGTTCTCGTCAGATGGCGTCATCACCACCATGTTGGGCACGGTGCGCAGGAAGCTGATGTCGAACGCTCCCTGATGGGTCGGGCCGTCGGCGCCCACCAGACCGGCCCGGTCGATGGCGAATAGCACCGGCAGATCTTGCAGCGCCACGTCGTGGATCACCTGATCGTAGGCGCGCTGCAGAAAGCTCGAATAGATGGCCACCACTGGCTTCTTGTCGGCGATGGCAAGACCGGCAGCGAACGTGACTGCATGTTGCTCGGCAATGGCCACATCGAAGTAGCGATCCGGATACTGCTGGCTGAATTTCACCAGACCGGAGCCTTCGCGCATGGCAGGGGTGATGCCGACCAGCTTCTCGTCTTTGGCGGCCATGTCGCACAGCCATTGGCCAAAGATGGCGGAGAAGGTGGGTTTGGCGGCGCTCGCTTTCGGCAGGGAACACTCGTCAGGATTGAACTTGGGCACAGCGTGATAACCGATGGGGTCTTTCTCCGCCGGCTCGTAACCCTTGCCCTTCTTGGTTTTGACGTGCAGCAACTGCGGACCCTTGAGATTGCGCATGTTGCGCAGGGTCTCGACCAGCGCTTCTATATCGTGACCGTCGATGGGGCCGATGTAGTTGAAGCCGAACTCCTCGAACAGGGTGCCGGGCACCACCATCCCCTTGAGGTGCTCTTCGGCCCGCTTGGCCAGCTCCTTGACCGGCGGCAGACCGGCCAGCACCTTCTTGCCGCCTTCGCGGATGGTGGTGTAGAGCTTGCCGGACATGACCCGGGCCAGATGGTTGTTGAGCGCCCCGACATTCTCGGAGATGGACATCTCGTTGTCGTTGAGGATCACCAGCATGTCTTTATGGACATCGCCGGCGTGGTTGAGCGCTTCAAAGGCCATCCCTGCGGTAATGGCACCATCACCAATTACCGCTACCACCTTGCGACCCAGCCCTTCACTCTCGGCGGCGACCGCCATACCGAGCGCCGCACCAATGGAGGTGCTGGAGTGGCCGACGGAGAGCACGTCGTACTCGCTCTCGCCGCGCCAGGGGAAGGGGTGCAGGCCATCTTTCTGCCGGATGGTGTGGATCTGGTCACGGCGCCCGGTCAGGATCTTGTGGGGATAGGCCTGATGGCCCACATCCCAGATCAGCCGATCGAACGGGGTGTTGTAGACGTAGTGCAGGGCCACGGTCAGTTCGACCGTGCCGAGACCGGAGGCAAAGTGTCCGCTGGAGCGGCTGACAGAGCGCAGCAGATATTCGCGCAGCTCGTTGCACAGCACCGGCAGCCGATCTTTGGGCAAGGAACGCAGCTCGACCGGAGTGTCCGCGAGGGCCAGGTTGGGGAAATTGCTAATATCAACGCTCATATTGTTACTGTTATCCAGCGTTTAGTGGGTTCGCTCGATGATGTAATCGGCAAACGCTTCCAGAATGTCGGTATTGTAGGGCAAGGATTGCAGGGCTGTTAAGGCTTTCCCATGCAGTTCGCGAGCCAGCTCACGGGCATTTTCGAGTCCGAGCAGGGCCGGATAGGTACTTTTCTCCAGCGCCAGGTCAGAACCTTGCGGCTTGCCCAGGGTGGCGGTATCACCTGTGATGTCGAGGATGTCATCCTGCACCTGAAAGGCGAGGCCAATCGCGGCGGCATAGGTTTGCAGGGCAATCAGGGTTGCGTCATCGACATCGGCTTTGCAGAGTGCGCCCAGTGTCACGGCGCACTCAATCAGTGCCCCCGTTTTATGGCGGTGTACCTGTTCCAGTTCGGCGAGCGAGATCTGGCGCCCTTCGGCCTGCAGATCCAGCGCCTGACCGCCGCACATACCGAGATAACCGGAAGCGCGGGCGAGGGTACTCAGCATCCGCACCCGGTTGGCCATCAAGGTATCGGGCATGGGGTGATCGGCCAGAATGGAGAACGCCAGCGTCTGCAGCGCATCACCGGCCAGAATGGCGGTGCCTTCATCGAATGCCTTGTGAACGGTCGGCTGGCCGCGACGCAAGTCGTCGTCATCCATGGCGGGCAGATCGTCGTGCAGCAGTGAGTAGGCATGGATGCACTCCACGGCAGCCGCAGGGCCGTCCAGCAGGTCGCTCTTTACGCCCAGCATTTCGCCGACCGCGTAGACCAGAAACGGGCGAACCCGCTTGCCGCCCAGCAGCAGGCCATATTTCATGGCATCACGCAGACGAGGCGCCATGGGTGGCAAAGCTTCAAGTTTTGCCAACAGGCAGTCATCAATACGCTGGCGATGCTGACGGGAAAAATGGACCAGTGCCACTCACTCGTCTCCTTGTTCTGGCTGGAAGGGGGTCAGCTGATCACTGCCATCGGCCTTGCTCAGCAGGATCTGGATCTTCTGCTCGGCTTGCTCCAGCTTTTGTTGGCCAGCCCGCACCAGATGGATTCCCTGCTCGAACTGTTTGAGGGCCTCCTCCAGCGGTAGGGAACCTTGCTCCAGCTGATGAACGATGGTTTCCAGCTCTTCGAGAGTGGCGTCAAAACTCAGACGGTCGATTTTTTTACTGGCCATGTCCATCCTCGGGAATTGAAAAAACGGCTTATATTAACATCGACCGCCCACCGGGGGGAGGCTGAAAAACGCTGCCTCCTCAAACTCTCGATAAACTGGCCGATAATGAACCATGATTCTCAGTGGATGCATGCTTGCCGCTTGGGTCGCAATAGCAGAAAATTCAACAAACTATAATTGGGCATAAGAACCGGTGACAGGAGTAGGGACGTGGATCTAGGCAGTCTGATAGGGATAGTGCTGGGTTTCGGGGTGGTGGTGTACGGCATGCTGCTGGGGGGCCCCATGAGCATGTACGTCGACATGCCATCGGTCTACATCACCGTATTGGGCTCCATCTTCATCGCCATGATGAAGTTCAACCTAGGCCAGTTTCTGATGGCGTTTAAGGTCGCTGGTAAAGCTTTTATGTACAAGGGCGACAAGCTGGAAGACCTCATAGTTAAAGCCGTTGAGCTTGCCGATGCCGCCCGTAAAGGCGGATTTCTGGCGCTTGAAGCGGCCGAGATTCCCAATCCCTTCATGAAAAAAGGGATCGATATGCTGGTGGATGGCCATGATGCCGATGTAGTGCGCGCAGTGATGGAAAAGGATATCGAGTTGACTGCCGAACGTCACGTCATTGCGATCAAGGTGTTCCGTACCCTTGGGGATCTTGGCCCGGCGATGGGGATGATCGGTACGCTGGTGGGTCTGGTGGCCATGTTGGCCAATATGAGTGATCCCAAATCTATCGGTCCTGCCATGGCTGTAGCCCTCTTGACCACTCTGTATGGTGCGATCGAAGCCAACATGCTGGCCATCCCGATAGCCGACAAGCTGGAACTGCGAAGCGGCGAAGAGCGCCTTAGCCGTTCGCTGATCCTCGATGCCATCATGGGGATCCAGGATGGCCAAAACCCGCGGGTGATCCAGTCCATGCTGCAGAACTATCTGAACCAGTCCAAACGCAACAACGGCAGTGAGTAGGGAGCCCTATGTCTGATTGCAAATGCCCGCCTCCCGGCCTGCCCGGTTATATGGGGACCTTCGCCGACCTCATGTCGCTGCTGATGTGCTTTTTCGTGTTGTTGCTCTCCTTTGCCGAGATGGATGTGCAGAAGTTCAAGCAGATTGCGGGGTCCATGGAGAAGGCATTCGGGGTCCAGAATATCCTTGAGGTGAAAGATATTCCGAAGGGAACTTCTGTCATTGCCCAGGAGTTCCGTCCTGGCCGCCCAGAGCCAACCCCGATTGATACCGTGATGCAGCAGACCATGGACATGACCCAGACCGAGCTGGATTTTTTGCCCGGTGAGGCCGAGCAGGCAGGTGGTCAGGACAAGAGTGATGGCAAGCAGACGGGGGGGGACACAGCTCAGGATGCTCAGAAGGCGCAGCAGCAGTCCAATACCCTGGCAAAGGCGCTGGCCGAGCAGATGAAAGATCAGATCCAGGATGGTGCCATCGAAATCGAGGCGTTGGGACAGCAGATTATTATTCGGATCAGGGAAAAAGCCTCCTTCCCGGCTGGCTCGGCGTTTCTGCAACCCCAGTTCTGGCCGGTTATTCGCAAGGTCGCGACCCTGCTCAAGGATGTACCGGGTGAAATCACCATATCCGGCCACACCGACAACGTGGCGACCGAGGACGAGCTGTTTCAGTCCAACTGGGAGCTTTCGTCCCAGCGAGCAGTGGCTGTGGCACACCAGATGATCAAGGTCCCAGGATTTGATCAGGGACGCTTGATTGTGCAGGGGATGGCCGATTCCCAACCATTGGTGCCCAACAATACTCCCGAGAATCGCCGGATGAACCGACGGGTAGAGATCGCTATCATGCAGGGCAAACCGACCATTTCCTCTCCTATTTCGGTACCGGAAGGAAAGTAATATTTCTTGGAGCAACAGATAAAGCGGGATCTGCATCAGGGGGCCGACATGGATTTTGTGTTGGCTTCATATTAAGATGCGCCATCCGAACCGAGTGCTGCGGCGTCCTGACAGATAGCCGCAGCTTCTATTTTCAAGCAACCCAGGTTTCGACTATGAATCATACTCCGATGACTGTTCGCGGCGCTGAGAAGCTGCGCGAAGAGCTCGAATATCTCAAGACCGAGCTTCGTCCCCAGATTATCGAAGCGATTGCTGAAGCCCGTGAGCACGGTGATCTGAAAGAGAATGCCGAATACCATGCCGCCCGTGAGCAGCAGGGGTTCTGTGAAGGCCGCATTCAGGAAATTGAAGCCAAGCTCTCCAATGCCCAGGTGATCGATGTCACCAAGATGACCAACAATGGTCGCATCATCTTTGGTGCCACCGTGACCCTGCTCAAGAGCGAAACAGAGGAAGAGGTTATCTACCGCATCGTGGGTGACGATGAGGCTGACATCAAGCAGAACCTTATCTCTGTCAACTCTCCGATTGCCCGCGCTCTGATTGGCAAGGAAGTGGACGATGTGGCGCTCGTCAAGACGCCCGCAGGTGATGTGGAGTACGAAATCCTGGACGTTGCCTACATCTGATGTAGTTAATGCGGGATGAGACGGGGGAGCACTTGCTCCCCTGTTTGTTGCGCTTCAGGCTGGTTGGTAAGCGTCGTTGAAGGTGTCCTGATGGCGCTGAAACAGCCAGTGACGAAGTCGCTCTATGTTTGCCTCGCTCATCTGGAAACTGAGTGCCCAGGTTGCACGGTCTGCATTAGATTTGACCCGTCTCACCAGCCTGGCCTGCAAGGGAAATGGCGCCTCTGTGGCGATCTGCAGAGTTCCCTGCAAGGTAGTATCCGCCATCATATCTGTGGGCAGATCTTCCACGATGAGGCCATTGAGCGAAAGGCTCAGCACTTGGAGTACTCCATGAGCTGTTTGCAGTGTCGCTTTCTGGGCAAGTCTCCAAGCTCTTGGCTGGGCAAACCCCAGCTCCCGGATCACTGGCGCAGCGAGCCGAGGCTCGACAAAGCCATCTTCTCTCTGGATAAAGGTGAGGGGGAATCGCAACTGATGGCCTGCATAGCGGGCTTCCAATACCAGCTGTTCGGCTTTTTGCAGCAAGCCAAGCATGGGGTTGTCGAGATGTCCGCTCAGAAGGTGGGTCGCCTCCGAGCATCCCAGCTCCCGCAACATGGTCAGTTCATCGTCGGTCAGAATAGGATGGTGAGCCATGGCGCGTGTCCGAAACTATTCATCGCAGGTTAAGGGCTTGGCGACTACTGTGGCAAGCGACTCGGGAAGAAGTGAAATAAGGAAAGAGCAATGCTCTTTCCTTTTACTTGCGAGGCAGCTGGATTTTGGGTTCGTTGGCCTGACGATAGATGGTCAGCACATGGCCCATGCTCTGTACTTTGACTGAACCGGTTTCACGGACGATGGCATCCATAACCAGTTGTTTCATCTCACGATCTTCAGACGCAACCTTAACCTTGATCAGCTCGTGATGGTTCAGTGCCAGATCGATCTCGGCCAGTACGCCTTCGGTCAGACCATGCTGGCCCAGCAGGACGACAGGTTTGAGGCTGTGGGCAAGGCCCTTGAGGTACTGTTTCTGTTTGTTGTTGAGAATCATCGCAATTTCTTCATAAGTCAGGGTTGAAAGGGGCGTATTCTACCCCCACTTAGCCCTTAATACTAATAACCCTTGTGGTTTTTTAAAGTCGATTATCATGACCCAGAAAAAACATTCCCCCAGTTCAACCCGCTGGTTAAAAGAGCATTTTGACGATCAATACGTCAAAAAAGCCCAGAAGTTGGGACTGAGATCCCGTGCCGTGTTCAAGATCGACGAGATCCAGGGCAAGGACAAACTGCTCAAGCCGGGCATGACGGTGGTGGATCTGGGGGCGGCCCCCGGTGGCTGGTCCCAGTTTGCCATCGATCAGGTCGGTGACAAGGGACGGGTGATCGCCTGTGATATTTTGCCGATGGATTCCATCGCCGGTGTCGATTTCCTTCAGGGCGACTTTCGGGAGGAAGCTGTACTGGGCGCGCTGCTGGAACGGGTCGGCCCGGACAAGGTAGATGTTGTCATGTCCGACATGGCGCCGAACATGAGCGGTACCCAGCAGGTGGATCAGGCCCGTTCCATGTATCTGGTCGAACTGGCGCTGGACATGTGCAATCAGGTATTGCGCGGTGACGGCAGTTTCGTGGTGAAAGTGTTTCAGGGAGAGGGGTTTGATGCCTATCTCAATGAAATTCGTCAACTTTTTACCACTGTCAAGATTCGTAAACCAGACTCGTCCCGCGCTCGTTCACGGGAAGTCTACATTGTGGCTACCGGTTTTAAACTGTAGTACCCTAACCTTCATCGTTAACTGTCAGTCTGCGAGGTTACTGATTTGAGTGACATGGCGAAAAATTTAATCCTGTGGCTGGTCATCGCCGTCGTGTTGATGTCGGTGTTCAATAGCTTCAGCCCCAGCGATACCTCAAGTCGCCAGCTGGACTATTCCAGCTTCGTTAAAGAGGTGACCCAAGAGCAGATCCGTGAAGTGCGGATGGACGGTAAGGTCATTAATGGCGTCAAGCGTACTGGTGAGCGTTTCACCACCATCATTCCGGCGCCGGATCCCCAGCTCCTCAACGATATGCTCAATCACAACGTCAAAGTGATGGGTGAGAAGCCGGAAGAGCCGTCTTTGCTGACCTCTATCTTCATCTCCTGGTTCCCGATGCTGCTGCTGATCGGTGTCTGGGTCTTCTTCATGCGTCAGATGCAGGGCGGCGGTGGCAAAGGTGCCATGTCGTTTGGCAAGAGCAAGGCTCGCCTGATGAGTGAAGATCAGATCAAGACTACCTTTGCCGATGTTGCAGGTTGCGATGAAGCCAAGGAAGAGGTGAAGGAGCTGGTCGACTATCTGCGCGACCCGAGCAAATTCCAGAAACTGGGTGGCAAGATCCCGACCGGCGTACTGCTGGTTGGTCCTCCCGGTACCGGTAAAACCCTGTTGGCCAAGGCTATCGCGGGTGAGGCCAAGGTGCCTTTCTTCACCATTTCGGGTTCCGATTTCGTGGAGATGTTTGTCGGTGTCGGTGCCTCCCGGGTACGCGACATGTTCGAGCAGGCCAAGAAATCCTCCCCCTGCATCATCTTCATCGATGAGATCGACGCCGTCGGTCGCCAGCGTGGCGCCGGTCTGGGCGGTGGTCACGATGAGCGTGAGCAGACTCTTAACCAGATGCTGGTCGAGATGGATGGCTTTGAGGGCAATGAAGGCATCATCGTCATTGCAGCCACCAACCGTCCTGACGTACTGGATCCGGCACTGCTGCGTCCGGGCCGTTTCGACCGTCAGGTTGTGGTTGGTCTGCCGGATGTTCGTGGTCGTGAACAGATCCTGAAAGTGCACATGCGCAAGGTTCCGTTGGCTGATGACGTCAATCCGGCGCTGATTGCCCGTGGTACTCCCGGCTTCTCCGGTGCTGATCTGGCCAACCTAGTCAACGAAGCTGCCCTCTTCTCCGCTCGCGAGAGCCGCCGTGTGGTTTCCATGGCTGAGTTCGAGAAGGCGAAGGACAAGATCATGATGGGCGCAGAACGCCGCTCCATGGTGATGAAAGAGTCCGAGAAGGAGATGACGGCTTATCACGAAGCGGGTCACGCCATTATCGGTCGCGTGGTGCCGGATCATGATCCCGTCTACAAGGTCTCCATCATTCCGCGCGGTCGTGCGCTGGGTGTGACCATGTACCTGCCTGAGCAGGATCGCTGGAGCCACTCCAAGCAGCATCTGGAGTCCATGATCTCCAGTCTGTATGGCGGTCGTCTGGCGGAAGAGCTGATTTACGGTGCCGAGAAGGTATCGACCGGTGCGTCCAACGACATCGAGCGAGCTACCGACATCGCGCGTAAGATGGTGACCCAGTGGGGTATGTCCGAGCGTCTCGGCCCGATGCTTTATGCGGAAGAAGATGGCGAGGTGTTCCTCGGTCGCAGCATGGCCAAAGCCAAGCACATGTCCGATGACACAGCCCGCATCATCGATGCTGAAGTGAAGCAGGTCATTGATCGCAACTACGACCGCGCCAAGCAGATCCTGCTGGATAACATGGATGTACTGCACAGCATGAAAGATGCGCTGATGAAGTACGAAACCATCGATGCCAAGCAGATCGATGATCTGATGGCCCGTCGCGAGGTTCGGGCTCCGAGCAACTGGCACGACGAGCACGGAGATACGCCACAAGGCGGATCAACTGTTGCCGCCGAGCCCAAGCCGGCGGCTGCGGACGAGAGTGCCCCGGTTGCGGATGCCAATATCGACAAGGCCAACGACATCCCGGCTAAATAAATTCTGTTGTTGAAAACCCCGGGCTTGCCCGGGGTTTTTATTTTGCGAATGGAAGTGAAGATGCAGCTGATTAGCAAGGGGCTTAGCCTCTCTCTCGAACGTCCCCATGTTATGGGGATCCTCAATGTGACTCCCGACTCCTTCTCCGATGGCGGCCATTTTAACCAGATTGAACGGGCTGTGGCTCATGCCCGTCAAATGGTGGCGGATGGGGCGACCCTTATCGACATTGGCGGCGAGTCAACCCGTCCGGGAGCGCCGGATGTGAGTGAGCAGGAGGAGCTGGACAGGGTTATCCCGGTTGTTGAACGACTGGTGAGCGAATGTGATGTGATGCTCTCGCTTGACACCTCCAAGGCGGTAGTAATGAGAGAAGGCTGCAAGGCTGGGGCTCATTTGATTAACGATGTGAGGGCGCTGCTGGAGCCGGGAGCGCTCGATGCTGCCGCTGAAGCGCGCGTTCCGGTTTGCCTGATGCATATGCAGGGGCAGCCGAGAACCATGCAGGTCGAGCCGCACTATGATGACCTGGTCGGGGAGGTGAAAGCCTTCTTTGACGAACGGATTGCAGCCTGTCTGGCCGCCGGGATAGCCCGTGAGCAGCTGCTGCTGGATCCGGGCTACGGTTTTGGCAAGACGCTGGCACACAACTATCAGCTGCTGGCCGCCCAGGAAGAGTTGCTTGACTACGGACTTCCGCTCTTGGTGGGAATGTCGCGAAAGTCTATGATAGGCAACCTGCTGAACCGCCCTGTGGGTGAACGTCTGGCTGGCAGTCTGGCTTGTGCCCTTATCGGCATGCAGCACGGAGCCAGGATCATCAGGGTTCACGATGTGCGGGAGACCATGGATGCGTTGCGGGTTGGCTGGCAGGCCATGACGGGACAAGATTTTATTTCCAGATAATAAAAGAGAACAGACAATGGCAAGAAAGTATTTCGGCACAGATGGTGTGCGCGGCAAAGTCGGCGAATATCCCATTACTCCTGATTTTGTAATGAAGCTGGGCTGGGCCGCGGGCAAGGTGCTCTCCAAGAAGGGCACCAAAAAGGTGCTGATTGGCAAAGATACCCGAATCTCTGGCTATATGTTGGAATCAGCGCTGGAAGCGGGTCTCTCTGCCGCCGGTCTCAAAGCCATACTGATGGGCCCCATGCCCACTCCGGCTGTTGCCTACCTGACCCGCACCTTCCGTGCCGAGGCCGGCATCGTTATCAGCGCCTCGCACAACCCCTTCTATGACAACGGCATCAAGTTCTTCTCCGCTGACGGTACCAAACTGCCAGATGAAGTCGAGATGGCTATCGAAGCCGAGCTTGATCACGAGCTCAAGTGCGTCGAGTCTGCCGAGCTCGGCAAAGCGCTGCGTATCGATGATGCTGCTGGCCGCTATATCGAGTTCTGCAAGAGCACCTTCCCTTCCAATATGAATCTGGACGGGTTGAAGATGGTGGTCGATTGTGGTCACGGGGCAACCTACCATATCGCGCCTTCTGTGTTCCGCGAATTGGGGGCCGAAGTGATCACTATGGGCTGCTCTCCGGATGGTCTCAATATCAACGATGGCGTTGGCTCGACTGCGCCCGAGGCACTGGTTGCCAAGGTGCTGGAGTGCAAGGCGGATCTCGGCGTGGCATTCGATGGTGACGGTGATCGCCTGATCATGGTGGATCACACCGGCTACCTGATCGACGGTGACGAGATCCTCTATATCATCGCACGGGACGCCTTGCGCAACGGCCGTCTCAAGGGCGGTGTCGTCGGCACCCTGATGGCCAACATGGGTCTGGAACTGGCGTTGCAAACCCTGGGTATCCCGTTTGCCCGTGCCAAGGTAGGCGACCGCTACGTGCTGGAGATGATGGAAGAGAAGGGCTGGCGTATCGGTGGCGAGAACTCCGGTCACATCATCTGTCTTGATCAGACCACCACGGGTGATGGCATTGTTGCCGCCCTGCAGGTGCTCACTGCCATGCGCAGTGCCGAGATGCCGCTGGCCAAGTTGCGCTCCGGCATGAGCAAGTTCCCGCAAGTACTGGTGAATGTTCGCTTTGCCGAAGGCAAGGATCCGCTGGCTGCAGAAGCAGTCAAGCAGGAGGTCGCCAAGGTTGAACATGAGCTTGGCGGTCGTGGCCGCGTGCTGTTGCGTAAATCCGGTACCGAGCCCCTGATCCGGGTCATGGTGGAAGGGGAGCACGAGCAACAGGTGCGTGATATGGCTCAGCGCATTGCCGATCAGGTTGAATCGGCGTTTTAATGAGCGTTCAGGGCGGCTTTTTAGCCGCCCTGGTTGTATCTTGTTCAATCGATTCAAAAAAATGAAAATAGCACTTGTCAGCTGACAATCCTCTGGATATTATCAGCCCCGCTTTCGCAAGGGAGTTGCCGATGGGACATCGCAAGCCGTTTGTAGCAGCCAACTGGAAGTTGCACGGTAGTAGGTCGCAGTTAGAGCAGTTTACGAGTCAGTGCCTGAAAGGCGTTGATGGTGATGTAGATGTTGTTCTCTGTCCATCCCATGTGCATCTCGACTTTACCGCTTCAGTGCTCAATGAGCAGAAGGTGATAAGGTTGGGGGCTCAGAATGTGAGCCAGCACGAGACGGGCGCTTACACGGGTGAGGTGTCGTGTGAGATGCTGGTTGAGGCAGGGTGTCGATACGTATTAGTAGGGCACTCCGAGCGCAGGCGTCTCTTTGGTGAGACCAGCTTTATTGTTGCAGAGAAGTTTGCGGCAGCCAGAGCGGCAGGTCTGATTCCCATCCTCTGTTTGGGTGAGTCAGGTGCAGCAAGGCAAGCGAGAAGAACCTTCGAGGTGATCGCAGAAGAGCTGGATATCGTCATAGAGAAAAATGGCGCGATGGCTTTCGATAATGCTATCATCGCCTACGAGCCGATTTGGGCTGTAGGTACAGGTAAATGCGCCACACCCGAGCAGGCACAAGAGGTTCATTCCTTTATTCGTGGTCGCTTGGCGGAGGATACTCCGGTAATAGGTGAGAAGATCAGAATCATCTATGGTGGGAGCGTGACGCCGACCAATGCGAGAGATTTGTTTGCCCAACCCGACGTAGATGGCGGATTGATTGGCAGAGCAAGTCTTGATAGCGATGCGTTTTTAGGAATTGTTGAAGCGGCAAAGGGTGCAAGTTAAATGTACGAGATTCTTTTGGTCGTTTATCTGCTGGTTTCACTGGCTCTGATTGGTCTGGTGATGATTCAGCAAGGTAAAGGGGCTGATATGGGCGCCTCCTTCGGCGCAGGGGCATCGAACACAGTATTCGGCTCCAGTGGTTCAGGCAGCTTCCTGACCCGAACAACAGCGATTTTGGCTACTCTGTTTTTCGTAATCAGCCTGGTGCTTGGCTCTATGTCCAGCAACAAGGTCAAACAGGGCAGTGAATGGGAAAATCTGCAACAAACCCAACAGGTTGAGCAGACTAAAGCGCCAGTGAAGAAAGATACTGACGTTCCCGAGTAAGAGTTTTGCCGTGGTGGTGGAATTGGTAGACACGCTATCTTGAGGGGGTAGTGCTCTAGGGTGTGCGGGTTCGAGTCCCGCCCACGGCACCAATTAAGCAGTGACCCGGGTAAACCGGGATGTTATAGCCAAGTCAGTCTTGTATAGAAAGAATGAAGTGGCTATAATCTCGCACGATTTCGGACGCGGGGTGGAGCAGCATGGTAGCTCGTCGGGCTCATAACCCGAAGGTCGTCGGTTCAAATCCGGCCCCCGCAACCAAATTTCACGCATTTCCTACGCTCAGGAAGGCGGTCGCTGCGAGGCGACAATCAGGGTAAAGCGCCAAGCCCCGATTTGACATCGGGGCTTTTTGTTATGTGCGATTTACTCTGAATCGATCTCTATCTGGGCTTTATGCCCTTTTTTTGTTTTTCGGAGGGTGACTTTGGCTACGTTGGAACAACGTTTGACCGATCTGCTCGAGGCTCCGGTCGTTGCCTTGGGTTTTGAACTTTGGGGTATTGAGTTTATCCGCGCGGGTAAACACTCCACCTTGCGCGTCTATATCGACGGCGAGCAGGGCGTGACCGTTGAGAACTGTGCTGAGGTTAGCCACCAGGTTGGCGCCATTATGGACGTAGAAGATCCTATCACCGAGGAGTATTACCTCGAGGTATCTTCCCCGGGTCTGGATCGCCCCCTGTTCAAGGTTGCCCAGTTCGAAAAATACGTTGGCCAAGAGGCGGCGGTAACGCTTCGGATGGCAACAAATAACCGCCGCAAGTTCAAAGGCGTAATCAAAGCCGTGCAGGGCGACATGATCACTCTGACGGTAGATGGTAAGGACGAAGTGTTGGCTTTCACCAATATCCAAAAAGCGAACATAGTGCCGAACTTTGGTTAACGAGGCTATCGGATATGAATAAAGAGATTTTGCTGGTCGTTGACGCAGTATCCAACGAGAAAGCGGTACCCCGCGAGAAGATCTTCCAGGCTCTGGAAACCGCGCTGGCGACTGCGACCAAGAAGAAATATGAAGGCGAGATTGAAGTTCGGGTCGAAATCGATCGCAAGACCGGTGACTACGACACTTATCGCCGCTGGGTAGTCATTGCGGATCAAGCCGCGATGGAGAATCCCTATGCTGAAATCACCCTGGAAGCGGCACAAATTGATCAGCCGGAAATCCAGATCGGTGAGTATGTTGAAGACCAGATCGACTCTGTGACCTTCGACCGTATCACTACCCAGACCGCCAAGCAGGTTATCGTGCAGAAAGTGCGCGAAGCCGAGCGTTCACAAGTAGTTGATCAGTTTAAAGATAAAGAAGGCACCATCATCAGTGGTGTGGTCAAGAAGAGTAACCGCGACAACGTCATTCTGGATCTGGGCAGCAATGCTGAAGCCGTGATCTTCCGTGATGACATGCTGCCGCGTGAAACCTTCCGCCCGGGCGACCGTGTCCGTGGCCTGCTCTACGCAGTACGTCCAGAAGCCCGTGGTTCCCAGCTGTTTGTCAGCCGTTCCAGCCCGGACTTCCTGAAAGAGCTGTTCCGTATTGAAGTACCGGAGATCGGCGAAGAGATGATCGAAATCATGGGCGCTGCCCGTGACCCGGGTTCCCGCGCCAAGATCGCGGTGAAGACCAACGATCGTCGTATCGACCCGATCGGTGCCTGTATCGGTATGCGTGGTGCCCGTGTGCAAGCTGTCTCCGCAGAGCTGAGCGGTGAGCGTGCAGACATCGTGCTGTACGATGACAACCCGGCCCAGTACGTGATCAATGCCATGGCACCTGCCGATGTGGCCTCCATCATCGTTGATGAAGACAACCACACCATGGATATCGCCGTGGAAGCTGCCAACCTGGCCCAGGCCATCGGTCGCAATGGTCAGAACGTGCGTCTGGCCTCCCAGCTGACCGGTTGGGAGCTGAACGTGATGACCGTTGAGGACATGCGTGCCAAGCACCAGGCCGAGAACGACCGCATCATGAACCTGTTCACCAGCACCCTGGATATCGATGACGATTTCGCCGGTCTGCTGATGGAAGAGGGCTTCTCGACCCTAGAAGAGATCGCCTTCGTACCGGTCAACGAGTTGCTGGCTATTGACGGTCTGGATGAAGACATGGTCGAAGAGCTGCGCAAGCGTGCCAAAGATGCCCTGACTACCCAGGCGCTGGCCAAAGAGGAGTCCTTTGATGGCGTCGAGCCGTCCGAAGAGCTGCTCAATCTGAACGGTCTGAGTCGTGAACTGGCATACGCTCTGGCGGGCCGCGGCGTGGGCACCCTGGAAGATTTGGCTGAGCAAGGTATTGATGACCTTGCTGGTATTGAAGGGCTGACTGCCGAGAAGGCGGGTGAGCTCATTATGGCTGCTCGCAATATCTGTTGGTTCGGAGAAGAGCAGTCTTAAGTAAGATCAAACGGAGGAAAATGAATGGCAGAAGTATCAGTCAAACAACTTGCCACTGACATCGACACACCGGTTGATCGTCTTCTCCAGCAGTTTGTCGATGCCGGTATCAGCAAGAGCAAGGCCGACGACATGGTCAGCGAGTCTGAAAAGCAGACTCTGCTGGCACACCTGAAGAAACAGCATGGAGGTGACGAGGTCGCCGCTCCTGCCCGCATGACTTTGCAGCGCAAGACCAAGAGCACCATCAGTGTTCAGGGAACCGGCGGCAAGAACAAAGAAGTGCAGGTGGAAGTTCGCAAATCTCGCACCTATGTAAGACGCTCGGCGCTGGAAGAAGAACAGCGTCAGGCGGAAGCCGAGGAAAAAGCGCGTTTGGAAGCAGAAGAAAAAGCTCGTCGTGAAGCCGAAGAGAAGGCTCGCCTCGACGCTGAAGAGAAGGCTCGCCGTGAGGCTGAGCAGGCTCGTCGTGAAGCTGAGGAAAAGGCGCGGATCGAGGCACAACAAAAGGCTCGACAGGCTCAACAGCCCGCCAAAGCAGCCAGTAGCACAGCTCAGCAAGAGGCAGAAAAGATGGCCAAGCGCGAAGCAGAAGAACTGAAGCGCCAACAGGAACAGACAGCTTTGAAAAAAGCTGAAGAACTCGCCGCGAAGAAAGCCGAAGAGGCTCGCATCATGGCGGAACAGAACGCAGCCCGCTGGGCTGAAGAAGAAGCCGCTCGTGCCAAAGAGAGCAGCGATTATCACCTGACAACCAACAAGCATGCGCAAGCTGCAGAAGACGAGCTGGATCGCAAAGAAGAGACCAGCCGTCGTACTGCCGCTGCCGCTGTCAAGGCCCCGAAAAAGGCGGGTCGTCGCGATGATGATCGCAATGATCGCAACTCCCGTGATCCGCGTGCCCGTAAAGGCAAACGTGGCAAGGTCGCTACCCCGAACGCCATGAAGCACGGCTTCAACAAGCCGGCTGCCGTGGTGAACCGCGACGTTGTCATCGGTGAGACCATCACGGTGGCCGAGCTGGCCAACAAGATGGCCGTCAAGGGCGTTGAAGTCATCAAGGCGATGATGAAGATGGGGGCCATGGCCACCATCAACCAGGTGATCGACCAAGAGACCGCTCAGCTGGTCGCTGAGGAGATGGGTCACAAGGTTGTGCTGCGCCGCGAGAACGAGCTGGAAGAGGCGGTACTGTCCGATCGTGACGAGACCTCCGAAGCCAAGCCGCGCGCACCTGTCGTTACCATCATGGGTCACGTTGACCACGGTAAGACCTCGCTGCTCGACTACATTCGTAAAGCCAAGGTTGCTGCTGGCGAAGCCGGTGGTATTACCCAGCATATCGGTGCTTACCACGTTCAGACCGATAGCGGCATGATCACCTTCCTGGATACTCCGGGTCACGCGGCGTTTACCTCCATGCGTGCTCGCGGTGCCAAGGCGACCGACATCGTTGTTCTGGTCGTTGCTGCTGACGACGGCGTGATGCCGCAAACCATCGAAGCTATCCAGCACGCCAAGGCTGCCGGTGTGCCGCTGGTTGTGGCAGTCAACAAGATCGACAAGCCGGAAGCGGATCCGGATCGCGTCAAGACCGAGTTGGCTCGTTACAACGTCATGTCCGAGGATTGGGGTGGAGACTGCCAGTTCGTGCACGTATCTGCCAAGTCCGGTCAGGGTATCGACGATCTGCTGGAAGCCATCCTGATCCAGGCTGAAGTACTGGAGCTGAAAGCGGTGGTTGACGGTATGGCCAACGGCGTCGTGATTGAATCCTTCCTAGATAAAGGTCGTGGTCCGGTTGCTACCGTACTGGTACAAGAAGGTACTCTGCGTCAGGGCGACATCGTTCTGTGTGGTCTCGAGTACGGCCGTGTTCGCGCCATGCGTGACGAACTGGGTCGCGAGATCAAGGAAGCGGGTCCGTCCCTGCCGGTGGAAATCCTGGGTCTCTCCGGCGTTCCCTCTGCCGGTGACGAAGCCACTGTTGTCCGTGACGAGAAGAAAGCCCGTGAAGTGGCGCTCTATCGTCAGGGCAAGTTCCGCGAAGTCAAGCTGGCTCGCCAGCAGAAGGCCAAGCTGGAAAACATGTTCGCCAACATGACCGAGGGCGAAGTGTCCGAAGTAAACGTGGTGATCAAGGCCGACGTACAAGGTTCTGTGGAAGCGATCTGCGATGCGCTGGTCAAACTCTCCACCGACGAAGTGAAGGTGAAGATCGTGGGTTCCGGCGTAGGTGGCATCACCGAAACCGACGCGACCCTGGCTGCTGCTTCCAGCGCCATTCTGGTTGGTTTCAACGTTCGTGCCGACGCGTCTGCGCGCAAGGTCATCGAATCCGAGAGCCTGGATCTGCGTTACTACTCCGTCATCTATGACCTGATCGACGAAGTGAAGCAGGCCATGAGCGGCAAGCTGGCCCCAGAGTATCGTCAGGAGATCATCGGTCTGGCTGAAGTGCGTAGCGTCTTCAAGTCGCCGAAGTTCGGCGCCGTTGCTGGCTGTATGGTTACCGAAGGTGTGGTCAAGCGTTCCAACCGTATTCGCGTTCTGCGTGACAACGTGGTTATCTATGAAGGCGAGTTGGAATCCCTGCGCCGCTTCAAGGATGACGTCAACGAAGTTCGCAACGGTTACGAGTGTGGTATCGCGGTCAAGAACTACAACGACGTGCGCGAAGGCGACCAGATCGAAGTTTACGAGACTGTTGAAATCCAACGGACTCTGTAAGCCGAGAGTTAGACAAAATAGGGGGCCGCGGCCCCCTTTTATCGCAGGATAGAATATGGCCAGAGAATTCAGCCGGACCCGTCGGGTCGGACAGCAGATCCAGCGTGAAATTGCGCTGATCCTGCAGCGCGAGGTGAAAGACCCGCGCATCGGCATGGTGACCGTTTCCGATGTGGAAGTGTCCCGTGACCTCAACTATGCCAAGATTTACGTCACCTTCTTGCAGCTGGAAAATGATGCCGAGCGCATCAAGGAAGGCTTGCAGGGTCTGACCGAAGCAGCCGGATATATCCGTAGTCTGCTGGGCAGTGCCATGCGTCTGCGCGTGGTGCCCGAGCTGCGTTTCTACTACGACCAGACCCTGGTCGAGGGGATGCGTCTCTCCAACCTGGTGACCAACACTGTGCGCGAAGACAAGCGTCGCATGGCCGAATCCGGCCGTGACGAAGAAGCTGAATCCGCACCGGATGACACAACTGAGGATAAAGCCTGAGATGTCTCGAAGACGTCGTTTCAAGGGCCGTGATGTGCACGGCATTCTGCTGCTGGACAAGCCGACCGGCCTGACCTCCAACGATGTGTTGCAGAAGGTCAAGCGCATCTACAACGCAGCCAAGGCCGGTCACACCGGCGCACTGGATCCGCTGGCGACCGGTATGCTGCCGATCTGCCTCGGTGAGGCCACCAAGTTCTCCCAGTATCTGCTGGAAGCGGACAAACGCTATGAGGTGACCGCCAAACTGGGCGAGCGCACCAACACCAGCGACTCCGATGGTGAGGTGGTCTCCACCCGTCCGGTGAACGTGGCTGTCGGTACCCTGATTGAGGCGCTGGACCAGTTCCGCGGCCCCATCATGCAGGTGCCGTCCATGTATTCCGCGCTCAAGCACAACGGCCGTCCGCTCTACGAATATGCCCGCGAAGGTATCGAGATTGAGCGTGAAGCCCGTCCCATCACCGTATTCGAGCTCAAACTGCTGAGTTTCGAAGGTGATGAAGTGCGCCTTGAAGTGCACTGCAGCAAGGGCACCTATATCCGCTCTCTGGTGGATGATCTGGGTGAAGTGCTGGGTTGTGGCGCCCACGTGACCCAGTTGCGCCGTACCCAGGTGGCCAGCTATCCGTACGAGCGGATGCTGACTCTGGAGCAGCTCGAGTGTATTTTCGAGCAGGCCAAGGCCGAGAGCATCCCGCCGCGCGAGCAGCTGGATCCCCTGTTGCTGCCGATGGATACTGCCGTGGCAAGCTTGCCCGAGGTGAACATGCTGGCTGTTGTGGCTGCCTATGTGAATCAGGGCCAGGCCGTGCAGGTGGCGGGTGCGCCGCACAGCGGTCAGGTTCGTATGACGGTCGGCCCGGAGCGCGAGTTCATCGGGGTTGGCGAGATTGATGATGATGGCCGCGTCGCCCCCAAGCGACTGGTACGTTATCACGACGAGGAGTGATCCTCAGGCGGTATCGGCGTGCTCTTTCCCTCTCTCGCTTCTTTCTCGTTGCGAAAATGGGCAGGGACGATTATCATACCGCCCTCATTTCACGGCTGAATTAGAGATTGGCTGTGAACCTTTAAACACTCTACTGGAGTAATACCATGTCTCTAAATGCTGAGATCAAAGCTCAAATCGTTGCCGAGCACGCTCGTGGCGCCAACGACACCGGTTCCCCCGAAGTGCAAGTTGCCCTGCTGACTGCCCAGATCAACCATCTGCAAGGTCACTTCAAAGAGCACTCCAAGGACCACCACGGTCGTCGCGGTCTGCTGCGCATGGTTTCCCAGCGTCGTAAGCTGCTGGACTACCTGAAGCGTAAAGATTCCGAGCGTTATGCTGCTCTGATCGCCAAGCTGGGTCTGCGTCGTTAATCGACCATCAGATTTCGCGAAAAGGGGAACCTCCGGGTTCCCCTTTTTTATTGCTCTTTAGCGGCTTGTTGCCATCCTCACAGAATTTGTGTCGCCGCTTACCTTTTGCATCGAATCAAGTATACTTGTGCGCGAATTTAAAGAGCCAAATTGTAAAAAGGAAATTCACGTGAATCCTATTGTTAAGTCATTCCAGTACGGTCAACACACCGTCACACTGGAAACCGGTGTGATGGCCCGTCAAGCCACTGCGGCCGTTATGGTCAGCATGGACGATACCTGTGTATTTGTGACCGTCGTAGGCAAGAAAGAGGCCGATCACGGCCGTGATTTCTTCCCGCTGACCGTCAACTACCAGGAGCGTACCTATGCTGCTGGTCGTATCCCGGGTGGTTTCTTCCGTCGTGAAGGCCGTCCGAGCGAAGGCGAGACCCTCATCTCCCGTCTGATCGACCGTCCAATTCGTCCGTTGTTCCCGGAAGGCTTCTTCAATGAGGTTCAGGTGGTTGCGACCGTAATGTCCGTGAATCCGGCAGTCTCCCCCGATATCGTTGCCATGATCGGCGCCTCTGCTGCGCTGGCCATCTCCGGCATTCCGTTTGGCGGCCCGATCGGTGCTGCTCGCGTGGGTTACATGAACGGTCAGTATGTGCTGAACCCGACCACCACCGAACTGCCACAGAGCGATCTGGATCTGGTTGTTGCCGGTACTGCCAACGCCGTACTGATGGTTGAGTCCGAAGCGGCCATCCTCTCCGAAGAGGTGATGCTGGGCGCCGTGGTATACGGTCACGAGCAGATGCAGACCGTTATCAACGCCATCAACGAATTTGCCGCTGCCGTCGGCACCAAGCCGTGGGACTGGACTCCGCCTGTCGTCAACGAAGCGCTGAAAGCCAAGGTTGCCGAGCTGGCGAGCGCCGAGCTGGGTGAAGCCTACCGCATCACCGAGAAGGCTGTTCGTTACGAAACCATCGCGGCCATCAAGGGTCGTGTGGTTGAGCAAGTTATCGCTTCCGGCGTGGAAGAAGATGCCAAGAAGATCGGCGAAGAGTTCCACAGCCTGGAAAGCCGCATCGTTCGTGGCCGCGTAGTGCGTGGTGAGCCGCGTATCGATGGTCGCGATCCGGAAATGATCCGTGCCCTGTCTGTCGCTACCGGCGTATTGCCCCGTGCTCACGGTTCTGCCCTGTTCACTCGTGGTGAAACCCAGGCTATGGTCGTTGCGACCCTGGGTACCGAGCGTGACGCCCAGAACATCGACGAGCTGACCGGCAACCGTGCCGATCGCTTCATGCTACACTACAACTTCCCGCCATACTGCGTCGGTGAGACCGGCATGATGGGTAGCCCGAAGCGTCGTGAAATCGGTCACGGCCGTCTGGCCAAGCGCGGCGTTGCTGCCGTGATGCCGAGTGCTGCTGAGTTCCCGTACGTGGTGCGCGTGGTGTCTGAAATCACTGAATCCAACGGCTCCTCCTCCATGGCGTCTGTCTGTGGTTCCTCTCTGGCGCTGATGGATGCCGGTGTGCCGATCAAGGCTTCCGTCGCCGGTATCGCCATGGGTCTGGTGAAGGAAGAAGAAGGTTTCGTCGTGCTGTCCGACATTCTGGGTGACGAAGATCACCTGGGCGACATGGACTTCAAAGTAGCCGGTACCACCGAAGGTGTGACCGCGCTGCAAATGGACATCAAGATCGAAGGCATCACCAAAGAGATCATGGAGATTGCGCTGAAGCAAGCTCGTGGTGCTCGTCTGCACATCCTGAAAGTGATGGATGAAGCAATCCAGGCTCCCCGTGCCCAGATCTCCGATTTCGCACCGCGTATCCACACCATCAAGATCAATCCTGAGAAGATCAAGGACGTGATCGGTAAGGGTGGTTCCGTGATCCGTGCGCTGACCGAAGAGACCGGCACCAACATCGAGTTGGATGATGACGGTACTGTACGTATCTCCGCTGTGGCCAACGAAGCTGCCATGGAAGCGATCCGTCGCATTGAGGCCATCACCGCCGAGATCGAAGTGAACCGCATCTATGAAGGTAAAGTTGTCCGTCTGGCCGATTTCGGTGCATTCGTCAACATCCTGCCGGGCAAAGATGGTCTGGTACACATCTCCCAGATCACCGATGCTCGCGTTCAGAACGTGGCTGACCACCTGACTATCGGTGACGTGGTCAAGGTGAAGGTACTGGAAGTGGACCGTCAGGGCCGCGTACGTCTCTCCATCAAGGAAGCGAACGCTCCGACTGATGCAGCCCCGGCTGCTGATGCTCCGGTTGCTGCCGAAGCGCCTGCCGCAGAGTAATCTGTCCTCCTGAACCGGATTCTCCGGTTGCATAAAAAAGTCCGGCGCCCTTTGGGGCGCCGGACTTTTTTATGCGCTCAGGCTCATCACGCCGAAGTTGGCTCTCTGCTCAGGATGTGGTGGGCATTGCCGGAGCCTCAAGAGGTCAGGTTAGAAAAGTGTTGCGAAGGGGGAGGGAGAACGGTGTGGGAGAAAGGAGCCTGAGGATTCAGGCTCCTGATAAGGATCAGGCCTCGTTGGCGTGGGCCTTCTGACACCCTTCGACGGCGTGAGCAATCAGTTCCAGTGCGCTCTGGTCGCACGGTGGCAACTCGGCCTCGCACTTGTTGATAGGGGTAACACGATCGCCCCACTTGATGATGGCTGCGCCCCAGGTCAGGCCGGCACCGAAGGCGGCAGTCAGCAGATAGGAATTCGGCTTGACGCGCCCCTGCTCCAGCGCTTCGCACAGGGCGATAGGTACGGTAGCGGCGGAGGTGTTGCCGTAGTTTTCGATGTTGACCATCACCTTCTCCATCGGCGCATTCATCCGTTTGGCGAGGGTCTCGATGATGCGGATATTGGCCTGGTGCGGCACGATCAGGTCGACCTGCTCCGGCGCAATACCGGCCTGCGCCAGCACAGTGCTGGTGGCCTCACCCATGCCGCGCACAGCACGTTTGAAGATCTCCGGCCCTTCGAAGTTGAAGGTGAACAGGCCATCGATATCGGCAAAACGCACCCGGTCGGTACCGAAGTTCGGTACATGCAGGATCTCCCGCGCTTCGCTGTCGCAACCCAGCTTGTTGGCGATCAGGCCACACTCCTGCTCGCTTGCCTCTATCACCACGGCACCGGCACCATCGCCAAACAGTACGGCGGTATCGCGGCGTGCCCAGTCCAGCAGGTAGGTGAGGCGCTCGGCGCCAATCACCAGCACCTTCTTCATCATGCCAGCCTGCACCAGCGAGGTAGCGACGGAGAGGGAGTAGACGAAACCGGTGCAGGCCGCGTTGAGGTCAAACACGGCGGCGTTGACGGCGCCCAGCTTCTTTTGCACCGCAGAGGCGGCACTTGGCAGCAGGTTGTCCGGGGTGGCGGTGGCCAGGATGATGCCATCGAGATCGCTGGCTTCCAGACCGGCGCAGGCCAGTGCGCGGCGACCGGCCAGGGTGGCGAGATCCGAGGTGCTGACATGGGAGATCCGGCGGGCCTTGATGCCGGTGCGCGGATAGATCCACTCGTCTGATGTATCCATGATGGTGCTGAGGTCGTCGTTGGTCAGCACGGAGGGAGGCAGGCATTTGCCCCAGCCGGTGATATTGGCGTATTTCATCTTGTTACCGCTTCTCAAGTGGATCGCCCGCGGGCGGAAAATCGTGCAATTATGCCGTACGAGACAACCACTGTCATCTTGTGGTCATGGTTATGTGCAGGGGGCTCAGCTGTGCCATCTGGTCGCAAAGGGCTGCAACGCGCGGAACATGGCTGGAAATTTTGCTTAAAACGCGGGACTCATCTGCCCTAAGATAGGCGTTTCACCACCGATGAGGGTATCTCCTTGCTCAGAGCCAATCTCAACTTGTTGCCGACCCTCAAGGTGCTGCTGGAGACCCGCAATATCAGCCGCGCCGCCGAGCTGTTGCACCTGAGTCAGCCCTCCATCAGCAAGCAGCTTGCCCAGTTGCGCAGCGAGTTTGATGACGAGTTGCTGGTGCGGGAGGGGCAACGCTGGCTGCTGACGCCACGGGCCGAACTGTTGGCCGCCCAGCTGGCGGATTCTCTCGGTGCGCTGGAGCGGCTCTACGAGGCGCCCGGATTTGACCCGAGCCGCTGCGAGCGGGTATTTCGGCTCGCCTCCTCCGATTATGTGGCCCAGCATATCCTGCCCGATATCTGTGCCGCGCTCGCCAAAGAGGCGCCGTTGGCGGCGCTGGAGTACAGCCTGTGGGACAAGCGTCAGCTGCCGCAGTTGTGGCAGTCCGAGCTGGATCTGGTCTCCACCATCACCGAGCAGGTACCGGATCAGATCCGTGGTCTGCATCAGGGGGAAGATCGGCTGGCGGTGTTGATGGGACGTCACCACCCGCTGGCGGGCAAGGCGCTGAGTCTCGATGACTATCTCGCCTGGCCTCACCTGCAGGTGAGCGGGGGAGGCGACAAGGACAGCCCGGTGGAGCAGGTGTTGGCGCCGCAGGGACTGAGTCGGCGCTGGTTTGCCAGAGTTCCCTTCTTTCAGGCGGCAGTGGAGGTGTTGCTGCGCACCGATTGCCTGATGACCACCCCGGCCCATATCGCCTGGCAGCTCTCCTGTGGCCATGAGCTCACCTTTGTCGATCTGCCCTTTGCTACCCGCGACCAGCAGTATCATCTGCTGTGGCATCAGCGCCACCATCAGGATCCAGCCCACCGCTGGTTTCGCGAGCTGGCCTACCCCTTCCTGCGGGATCATCTGCAACGCACCGTTGGCGAGAGTCGCAAGCTGCTCGATCTCGGCGGTTAGCCGCAGTCGGTTGTGTGGCGTTATAGCCATTGGTTATGGAATCTATTCATAACTTTCACTACTGGCATAATGGCTCAGCCCGTACCCTGAGTGCAGGTCATCATATCGAGCACAAAAGAGGAAAAGCATGGAACTGACGAGTTGGCTGGCACTGGCCGCAATCTGCGTGATGGGGGCCATCAGCCCGGGGCCGAGTCTGGCGCTGATCATCCGCAACACGGTGCAGGGCGGGCAGGGGCATGGCGTCGCTACTGCGCTTGGCCACGGCCTCGGGGTTGGTATCTATGCGCTGGTCACGGCGCTCGGCCTTTCCATTTTGATCACCCAGACACCGATCCTGTTTGATCTGATCCGCTACGGCGGCGCCGCGTTTCTTGCCTGGCTCGGGGTGAAAGCCCTGCTGGCAAAACCAGCCAGTGACGAAGGGAATGAAGAGGTACATCAGTTGCGCGGTCGGCAAGGGGCCTTTGAAGGTTTTATGGTTGCCTTCCTTAACCCCCAGCTGGCGGTTTTCTTCATCGCCCTGTTCAGCCAGTTTGTGCGGGCCGATACCGGCTGGAGCGAAGGGGGCATCATGATGCTCACCGCGGGCGGGATCGATGCCGTCTGGTACGTGCTGGTGGCGCTGGTGCTCTCCCGCGGGCCGGTGCTGGCGTGGCTTAAAGCCAAATCCTTTGTGATCGATAAGGTGAGCGGCCTGGTGCTGCTCGGGCTGGCACTCAAGGTGGTTATCTAATCCTGCATTTTGCGGATACCTTAAGCGGGATCAAGGCACGCAGGCGGTGAATGGGCTAGAGTAGCGCCCATTTGCTGTCCGCCCTGATCCCGAGACCATGCACCAGAACAAGCACCCGTTAAGCCACAACAACCGGTTGGAGCTTCTGGCTCCGGCCAAGAACCTCGCCTACGGCATCGAAGCCATCAACCATGGTGCCGATGCCGTCTACATGGGCGGCCCTGCCTTTGGCGCCCGCAGCGCGGCGGGCAACACCATCGAAGATATCGAAGCGCTGGCGCGCCACGCCCATCGCTTCGGCGCCCAAGTCTTTGTCGCCTTCAACACCCTGCTGCACGATCACGAGCTGGAGCTGGCGCGGCGGCTGACCCACCAAATCTATGAAGCTGGAGCAGATGCGCTCATCGTCCAGGACATGGGGCTGCTGGCGCTGGATTTGCCTCCCATCGCGCTCCATGCCAGTACCCAGACCGACAACCGCACGCCGGAGAAGGTGAAGTTTCTGCAGGATGTGGGTTTCTCTCAGGTGGTGCTGGCGCGCGAACTGTCTCTTGCGCAGATCCGCGAGATCAGTGCGGCGACCAATGTGCAGCTGGAGTTTTTTATCCACGGCGCTCTCTGCGTTTCCTACAGTGGCCAGTGCAACATCAGCCATGCCCGTACCGGCCGCAGTGCCAACCGTGGTGAGTGTGCCCAGCTCTGCCGTCTGCCCTGCTCGCTGCAAAAGCCGGATGGCGAAGTGCTGGTGGCAGACAGCCACCTGTTGTCCCTCAAGGATATGGATCAGACCGATAACCTGGAGGCCTTGATCGAGGCGGGGATCCGCTCCTTCAAGATTGAAGGGCGCCTCAAGGGGCTCGACTACGTCAAGAACGTTACCGCCTGGTATCGCCAGAAGCTGGACGCCATTCTGGATAGCCGCTCCGATCTGGTCGCCGCCTCGGCGGGTCGTTGCAGCTACAGCTTCACGCCTGACCCCAAGAAAAGTTTCAACCGCGGCAGCACAGACTACTTCCTCCATGGCCGCCAGCAGGGGATCGACTCCACCAAGAGCCCGAAATATGTGGGTGAACCGCTCGGGCGTGTCACCAAGGTGACCCGTGACGGTATCGAGATTGACGGCAAACAGGTCACCCTCAACAACGGTGACGGTCTGGGCTTCTTCAAGCCGAACAACGAGCTGGTGGGGATGCGCCTCAACAAAGTCGAAGGTAAGCAGTTACTCCTGTCAGAACGCATGCCGGGGCTGAAGGTGGGGACCGAAATCTACCGCAACCACGATCAGGCGTTCAGCAAGATGCTGGAGAAGGCGAGCGCGGATCGCCGCATCCGGGTCGATATGGTGCTGGCTGAGTGCGATGAGGGCGTGATCCTCACGCTCACCGACGAGCAGGGCATTAGTGCCACGGTGACCCTGCCTTGCGACAAACAGCCTGCCGACAACCCGGAGCGGGCGCTGCAGCAGGCGCGGGATCAACTTGGTAAACTCGGCAATACCCTGTTTGTGGCGCGCAAGATTGAGTTGGCATTCACTCACCCGCTCTTTATCGCCGCATCACAGCTCAACGGTTTGCGCCGGGACGGCATCGCCGCGCTGGAGGCGGCACGGGTGGCCAGCTACCAGCGCCCCGAGCGACGCATCGCCCTGCGGGATATCAACTATCCCCAGCACCGCCTCTCCTACCTTGGCAACGTGCTGAACAGCGCGGCCGAACAGTTCTTCCGCGAGCACGGGGTGGAGCGCATCGCTCCCGCCTATGAGGCGAACAAGGAGGAGCGGGAAGTGGTGCTGATGATCACCAAGCATTGCATCCGCTATAGCCAGAACCTCTGTCCGAACGAGGTGCCCGGTCTCAAGGCCGAGCCGCTGGAGCTCAAGATGGGTAAAGATACCTTCCGCCTGCGCTTTGACTGCAACCGCTGCGAAATGCATGTGATGGGCAGCCTGAAACGCTGATCAATGAGCCCCTTTCTCCATCCGGAAAGGGGCAACTTTTATCGCAGGTTCTCTGCCTACCCTCCTTTAATTGTCCCTCTCCAGCGCCAGCAGCGTTTTTTTAATCTCCAATCCCCCCGCATAGCCGGTCAGGCTGCCGTTTTGGCCGATCACCCGATGGCAGGGGACGATGATCGAGAGCGGATTGCGGCCATTCGCCGCGCCCACTGCCCGCACCGCATCGGGTTTGCCGATGGTGCGAGCGATATCGCTGTAGCTGCGGGTCTCGCCATAGGGGATGTCGCACAATGCTTGCCATACCGCTTGCTGAAATGCGGTGCCGCGGGCGGCAAGGGGCAGGGAGAAGCGCTGCAAGCGACCGGCAAAATAGGCGTCAAATTCGGCGAGGAAGGGAGCCAGTGCTCTGTGATCTTGCTGCCAGCCACTCATATCGGGCAGTGCCCGCAGGCCCGCCACAAAGTCTACGTGCACCAGACCAGATTCATTGATGGCAACCAGCAGATCGCCGCAGCGGGTCGGCAGGATATCGTAGCGGATCATGGGGTTATCTCCTGTTGTGGGTTATCTGGCTGGTTTTCGTTGCCAGTGGCACGGAGTAGCAAATCGGGCGCTTCACTCATGGCATGCCACAGCCAGCTGGCCGCATAGCTGCGCCACGGCTGCCATGCTGCGCTTTGCGCCAACCCCTCTTTTACCGGCAGCTTGGTGCCGCCGCCGAGTGCCTTTTGCAGCACCAGATCGGAAGCGGGGAAGGCATCGGTATCCAGCCCGCAGCGCAGCCGCCAGTAAGAGACCGTCCACGGGCCTATGCCCGGCAGCGCCAGCAACTGCTCGTCACTGGCTGTCGTGAGGGTCAGCTCGCCGCTGGCCAGCGCCTGTGCCACGCCGCGCAGGGTACGAATGCGGCTGCCGGGCATGCCGATACCGTCGAGATCGAGTTCGCACAACTGGGCGGGGGTCGGTAGTTGCGCCACCCCGTATTGCGCCTCGGTGCGCGCCACCAGCCGCCCGAGTATGGTGATGGCCCCCTTGACCGAGACCTGCTGGCCTACGATGGCGCGCAGCATCACCTCATACTCGTCCCAGCCACCCGGCAGCCGTACGCCGGGCCAGCGCGCCAGCAAGCGGGAGAGCAGAGGATCCTGAGCGAGCAGATCGCCGATCCGATGCATATCGGCATCGAGATCCCACATCCTGCGCACCCGATAGAGCAGATCGGGCAGCGCCGCGAGCGGCAGATCATGAACGGTGAGTTGCAGGCTGTGCCTCTTGCCCTGCGCGATGCGCACCAGCGCGACCTGATCACCGACCTGGTAGCGCCTCTCATACACCTCGCCATCTACCCGCTCCAGCCCGGGGATCGCACGCAGCCGGTAGAACGCCAGCATGGCCGCCACATCATACGGGGGACGGTAGGGCAACTGCAGCGTCAGCGTTGCGCCGCGCGGCTGATCGTTCATGTGCTCTGGCGCGTCAGCGTGCTGCTCCTGCTGGCGCAGGGAGCGCGGGGCCAGTCCGTAGGCGTTGAGCCAAGCATCATTGAAGCGGCGGATGCTGGCAAAGCCGGCGGCAAACGCGATGTCGGTAATGGGCAGCCCAGTTTCAGTCAGCAGCCGTTTCGCGAGCAGCAGGCGGCGCGTCTGCTCCACCTGTTTTGGTGAGGCGCCGAGATGTTGCTCGAACTGGCGGCGCAGGGTGCGTTCGCTGATCCCTGCCTCAGTGGCCAGTTTGGCGAGCGTGCCCTCCGCCAGCTCTCCGCGATCGATGCGTGCCAGCAGACGTGCCAGTTCAACCGGCAGATCGCCACGGGCTGCGGGGGCCAGCTCAGGGCGGCAGCGCAGGCAGGGTCGCAGCCCATACTGCTCGGCGGCCGCGGCGCTTTGGAAGTAGCGCACATTGTGCTCGTGCGGTGGCCGTGCTGGGCAGACAGGCCGGCAGTAGATGCCGGTCGAGAGCACGCCGGTAAAGAAGCGGCCATCGAAGCGAGCATCGCGGGCGAGCCGTGCGGCGTGACACTGTTCGCGGCTGAGGGTGTTGATCACCTCATCCGGTGACGACTCAGGGCTTGGCTTTGCATTCATGGTGTTGGCGGCGTTGCTGGAATAGATGGCAAGAGAGTAAGGGGGCTCGGGGGCCATGACTAGCCAGAAACGGACAGGGATAGCAAAAATTGGCCGAAGTTTTTTTACTCTTTCGTTGCACGGTTGGGTTTCACTCTTCGCTCCGTTGTTGTCCATTTGGCAAGGCTCGGCAGAAGAGCTCATAACGGATGGGGTCGGAGGCTCGATTGGCCTAGCTTTATTTGCTTAGCGAGATTAGTGGCGGCGAAAACTGCTTATAAATTAATAACAGATCACATAATTATCTTTTTTACATTGAATGTGGTGATTTTGTGTTGTTCAATTGAGTCAGTTAATTTTTTGTGATTATTAAGTCATCACATCTGCGGCCCAAGGCCGACCAATAACAACACTTGCCAAGGATGATAAGTGAACGACTGTAAGGCATGGCCCCATTGCCGGGGGTTTAGTCTGATCGAGTTGTTGATTGCCATGACGGTTGTCAGCATTCTCGCGGCCATCGCGTTGCCAGCGTATCAGGGTTATCTGCAACAGGGACGTCGTTACGAAGCACAGCAGCAATTGCTGGAGCAGGCGCTCGCCCTCGAACGTATCTATACCCAACAGGGCCGTTATCCCGACACGTTTGCCACCCCTTCCAACACGGATTTTTACCAGTTCAGCTACAGCCAGCAAGATGCTGGCGACTATCTGCTCAAAGCCATTCCAACGACGCGACAACAGGATGAGTGCGGCACTCTGACGCTCGATCAGACCGGTTATCGCGCGGCCAATCGTCATGACTGCTGGGGATCATAAGATGAACGAGCGCGGATTTACCCTGATTGAGTTGATGATCACGGTCGGCATTGCCGCCATCTTGCTGCTGGTTGCAGTGCCCTCCATGAGTCAGCGGCTTGCGGCCGAGCGGCTCTCTCGCAGTGCGACCGAACTCGCTTCCGCCTACCGCTTTGCCCGCAGCGAAGCGGTCAAGCTGACCCTGCCGGTGGTACTGCAGGGCACCGAGAACGGTGGCTGGGAGGTGATGGCTGACAGCAAGTTGCTGCGTCAGGCGGCAGCACCTGCTGGCGGCGTGGTGATCAAACCGTTTGAGCCGATCCGGATCGCGCCAACCGGCAGCAGTAGCCACGCCGAGATCACTCTGGCCAATCGCCTCGGAGATCAGCGCGTGCTCTGTGTGGCGCCGAGCGGCCAGCTGCTGCACGGGAGCTGCTCATGAGACACACCGCGCCTGCTCGCCAGCAGGGTTTCAATCTGGTGGAGATCATGGTCTCCATGGTGTTGGCGGTGATGGTATTTCTCGGTCTCGCCAAGGGGCAGGTGGTCTCGTTGCAGCAGGCGCACTATAGCCTGCAGAGTACGTTGGCCACGATTGAGGCGAGCAACAGTGTGGAGCAGATCTGGGGTTCGCTGTGTGAAGTACAGCGCAAGCCGGAGCGGTTCACCCAGGGCGATTTTCTTGCCCGCTTCACCCTGCACGAGGGCCACCAGCTGGTGCTGCCTAGTCGCTACAGCGACCACTTTGTGGTCGCCATCGAGTGGCGTGATGCGCGGATCTCCGGTGCCAGGCGGGTTGAGCTGAACGCAGGATTTCCGCCACTATGCTGAACGTTCCCTTCCGACAGCGAGGTGTCAGTCTCGTCGAGCTGATGATCTCCATGGTGCTCGGTCTGATGCTGATGCTGGCTATTTTTGCCGGTTACGTGCCTATCAAGAGCACGGTTGAGCAGAGCAAGGCGCTGGAGCAGGCGAACGAAGTGCTGCGCTTTGCCACTCTCACCTTTACCAACAGCGTCAAGCAGGCGGATCAGCTGATAGCGGTCACCCCTGATCGCCTGACGCTGGCTTTCAAGGTAGAGGGGGGCAGTCCGGTGCTCTCCTGCCTTGGCAACCAGAAAACCGCCGATTTTACCGAGCAGTACCGCTTCACGCCGCCGGTACTCAGTTGCGATGACGGGGATGGCCCGCGCCTGTTGCTGGCCCATCTTCAGGATCTTGAATTCGGCCAGCAGGGGGCGCTGGTCAATATCCGCATCTTGCCCGAAGGGCTGCCGAGCTATCTGGCGCCTGGGGTAGAGGTGCAGGTGGCACGCCGCAAGGCGGTCTGGGCGGCAGCACTGGCCACATCCGGTGCAGGGGGAGCAGGATGAACAAGGGATTGCAGGGGCAGCGAGGAGCCGTATTGCTGGTGGTGCTGGTGGTGAGCCTGCTGTCGAGCCTGCTGGTGTTTACCAGCATTCAGGAGAACCAGCTGCAAACCCGCCTGAGCGGCAATTTTCACAAGAAGATCAATGCACAGCTCAGTGCCGAGCAGGGGATGAACGACAGTTATCGCGCCCTGCATCAGGCGCTCGGCTCCGAACCACGGATAGAGTGGGATCAACTGGTGCAGAAGGTGCCAGGCAAGGGGGAAGGGGCCATGGCGGGCAGCCGCTTTCGCATCGATCTGCTGGATGCTTCTACAGGCAGCAAACTGGCGTTGCAGAGCCATGGCCGTTATCTGGAGGGCAATGCCAGTCTCAACGCGCTGTTTGCCCTCAAGCGCGAGCCCGGCAATCTCATCTTTCAGGATTCGGTAGTGGCATGCGAAGGGCTAAGCCTCTCCGGTAGCGGTTTTATCGATAGTTATGACTCGCGCAAGGGAGCGTACAAGGAGTCTGTTTCCGGGACCCTTAATCAGGGGCAGAACGCCAAGGTGGCGACCGTCAGCGACAAGGCCAATGTAGTGCTCGCCGGGCACTCCCCCATCTGGGGTGATGTGCGGGCGACCGGCTCGGTGACCTTGAACGGATCTTCACCTGTTGCGGGTAATGTACTTGCTGGCGGCGACATCACCATTTCTCCCTCTGATGGAGTCGTCAGGGTGGAGGGCAGCGTAAACGGGAGTGGAAATTTTGCCTTGCAAGGGGGGCATATTGCCGGAGCTGTTGCGATCAATGGTGATGTTTCTATGGGTCATGGCACCAGCATTGCTGGCGACAAGTTGAACTATGGTGGGAACGGGGCATTCCTTGATGCCAAGCATCAGAAGTATCTGGATCCCCAATATCGCGCTCATCCCAAGCTACCGCCTGTGGCCGGGCAGGTGTGTGACCCGCTCAATGTGGCAGCGTTGCCCAAATCGTTCCCCCCTGCAACATTGCCCATCAATGGCCCGCTGACGCTCGGGGCCACCCAGCAGATGGTGCTGACCACGGATCCCTCCACCGGCTCGGTAACCAGCAGCAACCAGCACAAGCCCGGGCTACCGTTCCCCGGCAAAGGGGAGCTGTTTGGCAAGGAACAGACTATTTACAAGCTCGACAGCCTCAATATGGGGGCCGATGCCAAGCTCACCATCAAGGGGGATGTGGTGCTGCTGATCGACAAGGATTTCACCATGACAGGCAGCAACAAGTTGACGGTGAGCGAGGGGAGCAGCCTGACCCTGATCGTCAGCGGCAAGGTCGATCTTGGGGCCGGTGCCGAGGTGACGGCAGCCAAACAGGGGCTGACCGCTGGCGGTACGCCCGCTATCTCCATCTATTCCGCGTATAGCGGCAAGGATGGGGTCAAGCTGTCGGGCAATACGCCGCTCTATGCCGCTCTCTATGCCCCGCTCACCGAGATGAAGATCAGCGGAAGTGGCGGTCTGTACGGGGCGGTGCGTGCCAAGCACCTGACCGAGAGCGGTGCGGGCGGTGTGCACTATGACGAGGCGCTGGGCATGGCAGATCTGGGGGACGATCAGGGGCCGCCTCCGACGTTGGCACTGCGGCAGTGGCACTTTGTGCAGTGAGGCTGGCGAGCCGCTAAAAAGGATCGAATGGGGCGCGCAACTGTGAGAAGGTGGAGATCTGTCCACCCAGTCGTTCACTGTTGAGGAGTGCTCCATGCCAGGCCCAGCTCGTGCCGGTGCCCTGATCTATGCCAAGGATCCGGGCCTGCTGACCCACTTTTACCGTACATTGCTGCAGATGGTGGTCTGCAGTCAGGATGAGCAGTTGGTGGTGCTGGAAAACAGCGATATCCAGCTGCTGATCCACGCCATTCCCGAGCCTTATACCGGGCAAGTTGTTATCAAGCGGCCGCCGGAATTGCGGGAAGAGGGGGCTATCAAACTGTTCTTCACCGTCTCCAGCCTCGCCTGGGCAGAAGCGAAGGCGGCGGATCTCGGTGGCGGCCTGCTGCCACAGCAGTGGACAGGGCCCGGCTTTGTGGTGCGCAACGCCTTCGATCCTGAGGGCAATATCCTGCAACTGCGCGAGTTGCTGGGTTCCCCTGATCCTCTCTGAATTCTCTCTTTTTACAGCATGGTGGTGGCGTGCTGTGCCATGCACCGCCATAAAAATGAACCGCCATAAAAACGGGGCCCTGTAGTGGTCAACTAAAAAGGGCCCCGTTCTGCTGTTAGCTTACTGCGCTCATTACTTCAGGTAGCGCTGTTCCAGATGCTGGCGAAGCCAGTGCGGGTTGAGCGCTTCACCGGTGGCGCGGCGCACCAGCTCGTCGGTGCTGTGCAGGCTCCCCTGTGACCAGATGTTGCGCCCGAGCCAGCCGAAGATCTCCGGCAAGCGGCCCGCTGCGATCACTTCCCCCATGCTGCCCAGCTCTTTTTCGAGGGCAAAACGCAGCTGGGCGGCATACATGGCGCCCAGGGTGTAGCTCGGGAAGTAGCCGAACGAGCCGTCGGTCCAGTGAATATCTTGCATGCAGCCATTGCGGTAGTTGCCCTTGGTGGAGAGTCCCAGCCACTGCTGCATCTTGGCGTCCCACAGCTCGGGGATGTCGGCCACCTCGATCTTCCCTTCCACCAGATCGCGCTCCAGCTCGTAGCGCAGGATAACGTGGGCCGGATAGGTCACCTCGTCCGCATCGACCCGGATAAAGCCCGGCTCGACCCGGCTGTAGAGCTTGGCCAGATTGTCCGGTGCAAATGCCGCCTGCTCGCCGAAGTGGTGACGAATGCGTGGTGCCAGCAGCGCGAGGAAGGCCGGATGATGGCCCAGCTGCATCTCGCAAAACAGGCTCTGGCTCTCGTGGATCGCCATGGAGCGCGCTTCGGCCACCGGCTGACCCAGCAGATGACGGGGCAGTCCCTGCTCGTAACGGGCGTGACCGGTTTCGTGCACTATGCCCATCAGGCTGGAGACAAACTCCTGCTCGTTATAGCGGGTAGTGATCCGCACGTCGGTCGGCACGCCGCCACAGAAGGGGTGACTGCTCACATCGAGCCGGCCGTGGGCGAAATCAAAGCCGAGCAGTCCCATCACCTCCTGACCGAGCGCTTGCTGGGTCGGGATGGGGAAGGGGCCTTGCGGCAGCAGCAGGGCATCGCCCTTCTGCTGTTTACTCACGGTCTGGATAAGAGCCGGCAGCCAGCTGGCGAGATCGCCGAAGATCTGATCGAGCCGTGCGCTGGTCATGCCCGGCTCATAGAGCGCCAGCATGGCGTCGTAGGGGCGCACGCCAAGGGCATCGGCCCGCAGCTGCGCCACTTCACGGGAGAGTTTCACCACCTCCTCGAGATTGGGGGCAAAACCGGCCCAGTCGTTGTTCTTGCGCTGGCTGCGCCAGGCGTGCTCGCACTTGCTGCCAGCGAGCGACAGCGCTTCGACCAGCTCACCGGGCAGCAGGCTGGCATCTTGCCACTGGCGCTTGATCTCGCCGAGGTTGGCACGTTGCACTTCATCGAGCGGCTCACTCTCGGCCTTGGCAATCCAGTCGCCCAGCTCGGGAGCGGTGCGCTTCTGGTGGATCAGCAGACCGAGTTCGGCCATTGCTTCGGCGCGGGCATCGTTGCCCCCTTCCGGCATCATGGCCGCCTGATCCCAGCCGCAGATGGCGGCGAGGTGGCTAAAGCGGTGGATCTGCTGCTGATGTTGTTCAAGCTTTCGATATGACATGGGATTGTCCTTGTTATCGTCCCTGATGGTATGCCGCCCCGTACCTGGCATGATCGGGGCCGTTCGATGCTAACACCGCCGCTGTATAGTTGACCACCTTCATGCGGGCGGGCAAAAGACGTGGGAGCTAAACGCGGATTAGCCGAGCCGCTTCTGGTGCCGTTCGCGGTTTTCCGCTTTTTTGAGTTCGCTTTTACGCAGCAGCACGTATAGAGCGCCGCTGCCGCCGTGGCGACGCTCTGCGCTGTGGATCGCCATGACGGCGGGCAGTTGCGGCAACCAGGCGCTCACATAGCTTTTCAGCAGGGCGCGTGGGGTGCTGCGCTCCCCCTTGCCGTGCAGGATCAGCAGGCAGCGGATATCCCGGACTTCACAATCCGCAATGAACTGTACCAGCGTCTGGCGCGCTTCATTGAGGGTTTTCTGGTGCAAGTCCAGGCTGGCCTGCAACTCGTATTTGCCGAGCCGCAGCTTCTTGTAGACCCCCTCCTGCACCCCATCGCGCTTGAAGCCGACGATTTCGTGCGGATCGCGCATCTCGATGGCCTCCATGGTGAGGTGGTCGAGGGTGAGTTGCTCGGCGGTGGCAGCCTGACGGCGAGCGAGCTGCGCCTCGGTTGGGGCGGATTTAGCCGCATGGGGATGGATGTTGTCGCTGCGAATGGGCCGCACGTCGGCCACTTCATTCATGAATAGCGAGAGTTCGTCGTTATGAGACACGGCAGGCTCCCCATAAGAAAAAGTGGGGGCCATTATAACGGCCGTAACCGGCACAGAAAACGGGGAAAGGGGGAGGGGATAAGGGGCCCCCAGCATGGACACTGGTGCAGTCTGGCCCGGGAATCACAGTCGCGAACCATAAAACAGCACAGGCGGTCAGTGTGAGCTGCCGCCTGTGGTCAGAGGATTATTTTCCCTCTTTGGGTTGTTGAGAATGGGGTTGCTGTGAATGAGGCGGTTGCGAGTGCATCACCTTGTAGATGAAGTAGGCCGCGTAAGAGCTGATGAGCAAGAAGGTGCCGATTATCACCAGCATCGACATCAATCCCACGCTGTTGCCAAACATCAGGTCCAGCCAAAAGTCCATTTTATTGCTCCTGTCACCCGGTTGATGACAGGCATGATAAATACCTCTTTGCCCCGTCCGGGATGATCCCGATCAACTCCCTTTCAGGTTGTTTAATAACCAGTTCGTTCTGTGATCGTTCTCACTGGACTCTTTGTTCTTGAGCCTGTGCCGGGCTAGGGGTGGTGAGTGGAGTAATGTGCCACCCCTGCTGCTCCAGCAGCGCCAGCAAACCCTGTTCGCCGTAAAGGTGCAGGGCGCCTACCACGATAAAGCTCTCGTTGGGCAGGGTGGACCATTTCTTCAGCCAGTTGTGGTTGCGCTCGGCCAGCAGGGTCTGCTCCATCCAGCTCTGTAGCGCGGGGGGGGCCATCTCCTCCTTGAGCAGATTGATAAGCGTCGCCTCATCCCCTTGCTGCCACGCCTTCATCACGGCGGCGAAACCTGTCTCCAGCATTGGCAGCTCATCCAGGGTACTGGCAAGCATCAGGGTCTGGTTGTCACCCACGCTGGCCAGATAACCGAGCTGCTCCAGCAGGGTTTCAAAACCCACTACCGGTTTGCCCTCTTTGGCAGCCCGGGTGGCAAAGTGCTGGTCTATCCCGAGCTCACTCTTGAAGTCGGAGCGGGCCATGGCGGCCTGGGTCAGGGTAATGGCGGCAAACCAGGGGCGCAGAGTGGCGAGGGTAGCTTCGTTGATGCCATAGCGGGCACCCGCCATCAGGGTCCGTTGATAGAGCTCGGCAGGCAGATGATCCTTGAGCGGTTTGCCATCCACCAGTCGGGTGAGGGAGCCGGTCTGTTGCCACTGATCCGGTGTGATGCTGTTCATGTCCACCTCCATCACCAGAGCGCGACTCTGCAGCCAGGCACGCTCCACCGGCTCGGGCAGAGGATAGAGTGAAGGCTTGCCCGCATGGATGGAGCCCAGCAGCCAGTGTTGCTGGTTGCCCTTGCTCACCCGATAGAAGGCGGGATCGGCAAAGGCGTGCAGCGGTAGCAGCAGGCAGAGCAGGAAGGCAAAGAGGGTGCGATGAAATCTCATGGGGATCCTTAATATGCGCCGGGTGACTTCTCTTGCTGACAATAACTCCTATGATAAGTCCTCATTTCAGATAACCAAGAGGTTTGCCATGCCCCATCTTCGTTTTCGCGCCGTGACGCTCGATACCCTGCAACAGGTGAGCGGCCCGCTGCTGGCCGAGCTTTGCGAGCTGACCGGCGGCAAGCCGGAGTTTGTCACCATGGAGCGGATTGATAGCTGCTGGATACGCAACGGCGAGCCAGAGGCGGGTTTTCCGTTTGTCGAGCTGCACTGGTTCGAGCGGCCACAAGAGATGCAGGACGCCGCCGCGCGCCTTATCATGCGCCATTTGAAGCAGGTGTTGGGGGAGCAGACTTATGTGGTGGTGCAGGTGATTCCCTTGGTCAAGAGCGCCTACTACAGCAACGGTGAGCACTATTGAACAGAGGGACAAACCAGGTTGGCAGATTGGATTACGCCGCTATACAGCTAACTCAATCCGGGCGGCAGGATGCTTGTCGCCAATCACGGGATCAGGCCGATTTTGCCAGCAGTTTATCGAGCCAGCGAGTGGGCAATACCCGTCGCAGGAAGGCAAACAGCCGGGTTGGAGTGGTCACCGGATAGCGCGCCTTGGGATGGGCGTGGGTCAGCGCATGGAGCAGCGGCGGGATGCAGGCTTCGCTCGGGAGGGTAAAGCCGCTGGTGGCCCCCTCTTTTTCCAGCCGCGTCAGGGTCTGGCGGTAGGCCGACTGATGACGGCTCTGGGCCGGATCGATGTGCCGCAAGAAGGCGCTGCGGGCATTGGCACGAAAACGGGTATCGATTGGGCCTGGCTCAATCAGACTGATATGTACCCCACTACCCGCCAGTTCGAGGCGCAGAGTGTCGCTATAACCTTCCAGTGCAAATTTGCTGGCGTTATAGGCGCCGCGATACTTCATGGCAACCAGCCCCAGTACCGAGCTGTTCTGCACTATCCGACCCTCCTTGGCTTCCAGCATCGGCGGTAGCACCTGACGGATCAGATGGTGCCAGCCAAACAGGTTGGTATTGAACTGCTCTCTGAGCGCTTCGGTGGGCAGATCTTCCAGCGCCCCGGGTTGGCCATAAGCGCCGTTGTTGAACAGGCCATAGAGGCACCCGCCCGCCAGATGGAGCGCCGCACTGGCCCCCAGTTCTATGGAAGCTGGGTCCGCCAGATCCAGCTGTACTGCCAGCAATCCCTGTTGCTGCAGACGGGCCACATCTTCCGCCTTGCGCGCCGAAGCGATCACGGTAAAACCGTGCTGCCCGAGCGCCTGTGCGGCGGCGAGGCCAATACCGCTGGAACAACCGGTGATCAAAACAAAACGGGGCATGATGGCGTCCTTGTGACTGCTGACAAAAGCGTGAGGGCTGGTGAGTGGATAAAATCCCTATCCGGCTCGCATGTTAGCCTGTCAACCGGCAAAAAGAAAACCGGGCCAAGTGGCCCGGTTTGCTGACATCGTATTGCCTGATTACATGAAGGTAAGCGGCATGATGATGTGGAACTTGACGTCGTGCTCGGAGGCGAAGATGTTGGGGTAATCGGTCCAACCGCCGCCCTGGCTGATGTCGTTGTTGTAGTCGGTGTAGTGCAGTTTGAACAGGGTGCCTTTCAGCTTGCCATCCTGCACGGTATAGCTGACATCGAAGTTGACGGCCCACTCGGTATCCTCGCCGTTGGCTGCTTTCTTGCCTTGGCCATTTTCGATATCCCAACCGTAGGCGCCGGATACACCGACAGCCCAGCCCGGCGCACCAACCAGATCATCCAGAGAACGGGTCACGCCGAAGAACAGTGCTTTTTCGTTGTTGGCGTTCCAGTCAGAGCGGGAATCCCACCAAATTTCGTTGGCGCCCTGGGAGTTGGCGTAGCCACGGGTCAGACGGGGCAGGTAGTTGCCTTCCGCACCTTCAGCCTTGGTCCACAGACCTTCCAGACGGAAGCCGTATTGGGCGTAGTTCCAGGCAGCAGTCAGTGCTTGTTGCCATGCCAGGCCGTCGTAAGTTTCAATCTGGGAGCCGCCCTTGGTGTAGGTCTCGGTCTCGGAACCGTAGAACTGGTAGCTGGTGGCGAGGCCGCCCAGTACGTCAAACTTGTGAGCCAGTTTGAAGTGGTAGCTGTCCATGTAGCCTTCGGACTGACCGAAAGAACCGGTCACGGCAGTGCCATTTTCAAAGGTGTAACGAGCCGCGATACCGTGGATATAGTCGATGACGTTTTCATCAGCGAACGGATCCATCCACGCTTTGGCGCGAGAGAAGACCTGAGTCTCTTTGTACCAAGGGGCCTTGTACTCGTCAGCGATGGCGTAGGTCAGGTAGAGACCGCCAAAGTTGCCTTCGACTTGACCACCACGATAGGTACCCGGCTGATAGGACCAGTTAACACCGATTTGGCCAGGGACATACAGCTGGGTGTAACCACCCTTGGCAGTCACACCGCCGTCCAGGAATTTCAGCTTCAGAGCTGCGTTGGAGAGGCTGAAGCCACCCTCGGGAGAGCCATCTTTGTAGTTGTTGCCCCAGGAGTTGCCTGCGAAGGAGAATTCGTTCTCCTGGTTGACCGGATGGTTTTCGGTAACGGCCAGGTCATAGGCACCGAAGCCGCCCAGATCCAGACCAACAGTGTCCCAGGCATAACCGGAGTTGAAGTTGAGAGCTGCCTGGACGGTGGAATGGCTCAGGTTGGACTGGTACTTGCCTTCTTTCTTGGCGGCAGTCGGGTCACCATCGATGCGCTGACGATCACGCTGGAAGTAGAACAGGCCACCGGTCAGTTTGGAGTCTTTTACGAAGGTTTCATAGGACTGGCCATATTCCGGGCTCATCATATCCTGGGCTGCCAACGCCATGCCGGGGGCGACCAGAGCGGCTACCACAGCGGCACTCAAAGCGGCGCGCTTGAAGATCACTTTTTCCATTTTTATTGCTCCTGATTTTATGGACTTAGCTTTTTTCCGGCAGCTGGCATCGGGCCTACCGCTCGGTATTGGCATTGCAATCAAAACCCCGAAGGGCAAAAAATCTTCTCTTGGTTATCTGCAAACCCGGATGTCTTGGCACATCTGTAGTTGGCAGTCCTGATCATCACATGTTGTTTTTTTTGTTCCGATTCTTGGCTATCGGACAACTCCAAGAGTACGTTCGCGGTGCGAAATATCAATGAAAAGTTCCCTCAACGTTTCAAAAGTATGACCGAGTGCAAATAATCATGGGCAAGGTCGTAAACAGCCTCATGGCCGGTATCACGGTAATGAGAGCGTTTTCTTGGAGGTGTGGCCAGCGCCGGTGCGGGTTTTCATCAGATACGGGGGAAGGGAAGCTGTTAACCTGCAGGCAACATATAATTTTGTGCTACAAAAAAACTTTCCCTCTGGTCGAGGGAAAGTGAATTGGTGGGGATGTGGGGCGAATAGGGTCAGCCTTGCTGGCCGAGGATGCGGGGGATCTGTTGCGCCTGATGGTGGATATGGGACGAGACCTGCACCGAGAGTTGGCTTACCTGACAGGCCTGCTGACGAATACGGGCGATCAAATCGGCAAAACTGGCCAGCTTGTGCTCCTGACTTTTGGCATTGTCGGCGCCCTGCAGGGCGATCACTGCGGTGTTGCGGGCGATCTCCCGCACCGCCTGGGTGGTCTGGCGCAACTGCTCGGCTTGTGCCCGTTGGCGGCTTGACTCGCTGGTGATCCGGTTCAGCACGGTGCCAAGCTGTTCACCAGATTGGGTCAGACGCCGCAGAATCTCGGTGATCTGGTTGAGGGATTGCTGGGTATTGGCCGAGAGGTGGCGAACTTCATCGGCGACCACCGCAAAGCCGCGCCCCTGTTCCCCTGCACGGGCCGCTTCGATGGCGGCGTTGAGGGCCAGCAAGTTGGTCTGCTGGGCGATATGACTGATGACATCGACAATGTCCGTCACATCGGCAACCGAGCGGGTGAGGGCTTCCAGCGCCTCATCGCTCTCGTCAATTGCCAGCCCGGTCTGACGAGTAGCGTGCAGCATGCTGCCCACCAGATCTTCGCTCTGGCTCATCGCCTGTTCGTTATGGTGGGCATGCCGGGCGATGTCGGCGGCGACCTGATGGACCTCTCCGGCCAGCTGGTTCAGCTCATCCATCATCTGACCGCTCTCGTCGACTACCAGCTCGGTGGTGCGGGTGCTGTGGTGGATCTCGTCAACCTGGCTGACCATTCCTTTCAGACTGAGGGATACCGCAGACAGCTGCCCCTCTTTCTGTTGTTGATCCTGCTGCAGGCGACCGATCAGCCGATTGTAGCTGGCAACGATATCGGCCAGCTCGTTGCGATCACGCCCGGCAGATAACGGCTCGGCCTGCCCAGTCTGATCGAGCTGCAGAAAGGCTCCGCGCAGTCGCAACAAGGGAGCGAGCAGCCAGCGTCGTTGCACCAGTGCAAACAGCAGGGCGACTACCACCAGACAGAGCGCCAGCGTGCCGAGGATGGTGGCCAGCTCCTGATTGACGGCTTGCCGCTCGCGGGCAAGTTGTTCCCCCATCTGTCTGGTCGCTTGCAACATGGCCATGATGTCTTGCTGCACGGTCTGGCGGCCAGCCTGTTGCTGTTGTAGCGCCGTGCGGCTGTTGGCCAGCTCCTGCGGATAGCGGCCCAGCAGCGAGCGTAATTCGCTGCGCGGTTGATCTCCCAGCTCCTTGCGTACCGGCTCCCCCAGGGTGAACTCATCGGCGGGCGCATCTTCATACAGGCCGAGCAGCGGCAAGGCTTGCAGCGCTTGGGCCTGTTTTTGCAGTGCCTCCAGCTCGAAGCGGATCCCTTCGAGCAGCTTCTCATTGCCCTGTTCCATATAGCTTTGGCGCAAATGGGCGAGGCGCGGCAGGCCCGCCAGGATCTCGGTTGCACCGCGGCGATATTGCTGTGCTGCGGCAGATTGTTCCGTGCTGGCACCTTGCTCCCCATAGCGGATCAGCGCCATAGCCTGGCTGCCCAGCTCACTCTCCGCATTTTGCAGCAGCAGCTGGCTGTTGCCCGAGAGCTTGCCTGCGGCCTGATAGTCGTGCGCGATGCGCTGCGCCATCTGTTCGAGTTGCTGTCTGAGCGGTGCCGCCACGGCATCATCCTGAGCGGCCAGCGAGGAGAGCGCTTGCTGGCGGACTTTCTCCGCAGCGGTCAGTTGCTGTGGATCGCCGCTGTTGAGGTAGTCACGCAGGCTGTTTTGCAGGGTCACCGTCACCAGTTGTTGCAGCGTCTCGTGCTGATGCTGGGCCTGATTGGTGCGGGCAAGCTGTTGCCAGCCGTGGTAGAGGGCCAGCGCCTGTCCTCCCGCGACCAGTAACAGAACCAGGGAGGAGAGGGTGGCGTAATGGGCGATTTTCACTGGGTAATTCCTGTCAGCACAGACCATGGGGGAGCATGGCCGAGCCTAAACAGGGATGGTGGCGTTTTTATGACAGCGCGGGTCAGGTGGCCCCATTTTGCCGATTTAACTGGCTGGGGATACCTGCGCGCTGTTGCGTTGGCCCAACATACCGAGCAGGGCGCCCCCCATGATAAGTGCACCGGCCAGCAGATGGCGCGAGGTTAGCTCCTCTCCGTTCAATGTTACTAACAGCAAAGTACTCAGCAGAGGGGTCAGGTAGGCAAGGGCTCCGATCCGGCGTGGATCGCCGTCTCGCAGTGCCAGATACCAGGTAACGAAGGCCGCCCCCATCGGGCCCAGCGCCAGCCCGATGATCAGCCACCAGTCACTGGTGGGGAGCTGCGCGAGCGGCAGAGGCCCTTCGAGCAGACGGGCAAGCAGCAGCGCCAACAAACCTGCGGGCAGACAGGCTGCCGCAGTGACCACGGCGGGGGCTGGCGGCAGACGGCGTGATAATACCGAGTAGGCTCCCCAGACGACTGCCGCGCCCAGTGCCAGCAGGTATCCCGGCAGATAGGCCTGCTGCAGTTGCAGCTCGCCGTTGACCATCACCAGCATGGAACCCGCCAGACCAAAGGCGCCAGCCAGCAGGTGACGGGCATGGAGTGGATGGCCGGGCAACAACAGTGGGGTGAACAGAATGATGCAGAGCGGCCAGAGGTAGTTGATGAGGTTTGCTTCCAGCACCGGGGCATGGTGAAAGCTCATAAAGAGCAGCAGATGGTAGAGTAGCAATGCCGCAACCGTCACCAGCCAGGTAATCGGACGAGCATGCCACTGGCGCCAGAACGGCAAGGCCCCGACCCCGCAGAAAAACAGCACCAGCCCGACCAGTACCAGCGGTGACACGCTGGTAACCCGTGACGTCAGCGCCGCCAGCGAGGCCCACAGCACAATGGTCAGCAAGGCAAAACCGGTGGATCTATCCCACCAGGAACATCCGGACATCCAACACTCCTTTGCAAGATGAAGCTGCTGGCTTTGCCGCAGGGCTCAGCCAAAAAGAAGCAGTCTATCAGAGAGAGGATAGATGCCGAATGCTGCGTGAATACAATTGCTTGTGACTTGGTGAGGATTTTGATGGTGCAAGCTGAGTGCTGCTGGACGTCGAACTAATCGCCAAAGAGATGAGTGAATGCGAAAAGGGGATGATGGGTGGCGTCCCAGGCAGGATTCGAACCTGCGACCTCGCCCTTAGGAGGGGCGCGCGCTATCCAGCTGTGCCACTGGGACGTGCGGGCATTATATAAAAATGCCAATAAAAATAAACAACTGCGTATGTCTGTTTATCCAGTTGCTTACATTCTGGCCGGATTGTACGTTTGTGCTCTGGGGGGCAGATAAACAAGTTTGTGGTGTCTGAATAAGAAGGGGTGGGGGGAGGAAGATACTGGTATGCAATAAATTGACTTTTAATTCACTTGTTGCCGTGAGGTATGGCTACCTCTTGTTGTGTTGTGCCACAGGTATTGAGCTTTTGTCGTTTTATTTTGTTTTAGTGAAATATTTAGCTTAATCAGTTTGGTAGCTATTAATCATGGCCAATGCTCCCTTGTATTTTAAAGATGAATCATGAAGCTATGGCTCAGCGTCAGGTACGGCCAGTAGCGGGTTTGGAATGGTCTTGTTTGCTTAGTTATATAAATTGCCATAGAGTTAATTCGCGATTAGTTATCGCCGAAAATAAAGTTGTGACAAGGGCAAACCGATTGAAAAGTCGGGACGCAAAGCCTCCGGTCTAAAGGCGTTGTTGAGCTGGGATAGCGGGGCCACCACAGTGTTATGCTGGCTGCCTTTGCCAAGGGGTAGTCGTGTTTGTGTTGCCTGTCGTGTTGTGTTGCCCTTTCGTTTGTCCATAACGTAAAGGAAAACAATATGCTAAGTCCAAAACCCGCATTGCTGGCCATGATGGTCGGCTCCCTGCTTGCCTCATCTGCCGTTTATGCGGCTGCGCCGGGCAAGCCCACCATCGGCTGGGGTCCCATCAAGTTCGCCATTGTTGAAGTGGATCAGGCGGCAACCTCCTACAACAATCTGGTCAAGGTCAAGGATGCCGCCGATGTGGAGGTGAGCTGGAACCTCTGGAGCGGTGACGTCGGCCAGACTGCTGGGGTGCTGCTTGATGGCAAGGAGGTGTGGTCTGGCCCCTCTGCTGCTGCAGGCACGGCCAAATTCAAGGTGAACAAAGGTGGGCGCTACCAGATGCAGGTGGCCCTCTGCAATGCCGATGGCTGTACTCTCTCTGATGCCAAGGAGATCGTGGTCGCCGATACCGATGGCAGCCACCTGGCGCCGCTAAAGGCCGCGTTGCAGGAGAACAACAAGCCCTACGCCAACAAGTCCGGCAAGGTGGTCGGTACCTACTACGTGGAGTGGGGCGTCTATGGTCGCAAGTTCACAGTGGACAAGATCCCGGCCCAGAACCTGACCCATATCCTCTATGGTTTCACCCCCATCTGTGGCGGGGATGGCCTCAACGATAGCCTCAAGGAGATCGAAGGGAGCTTCCAGGCGTTGCAACGTGCGTGTGCCGGTCGTGCCGACTTCAAGGTTGCGATCCACGATCCTTGGGCCGCCGTTCAGATGCCGCAAAGTGGCCTGACTGCCTATGACGAGCCTTACAAGGGTAACTTCGGTGCCCTGATGGCGCTCAAACAGGCTTACCCTGACCTCAAGATCCTCCCCTCCGTCGGCGGCTGGACCCTCTCCGACCCCTTCTACTTCCTCGGCGACAAGAGCAAGCGCGATACCTTCGTCGCCTCAGTCAAAGAGTTCCTGCAGACCTGGAAATTCTTCGATGGCGTTGATATCGACTGGGAATATCCGGGTGGACAGGGCGCCAACCCGAAACTGGGCAGCCCGAGCGATGGCGCAACCTATGTGACCCTGATGAAGGAGCTGCGCGCCATGCTCGATGAGCTGGAGTCGCAGACTGGTCGCAAGTATGAGCTCACCTCCGCTGTCGGCGCCGGTTACGACAAGATTGAAGATGTCGATTACCGCGCGGCCCAGCAGTACATGAGCCACATCTTTATGATGACCTACGACTACAACGGCGCATGGAGCAATACCGAGCTGGGTCACCAGACCAACCTCTACGCGGCGAGCTGGGATCCCAACACCAAGTACACCACCGACAAGGCGGTCAACCTGATGCTGGCGCAGGGGGTTGACCCCGGCAAGCTGGTGGTTGGTGCCGCCATGTATGGCCGTGGCTGGACTGGCGTGAGCGGCTATCAGGGCAACAACCCCTTCACCGGCAAGGCGACCGGCAAGGTGAAAGGCACCTGGGAGGATGGCGTGGTCGATTACCGCGACATCGTCAACAACCGTATGGGCAGTGGCTGGGAGAAGAGCTACGACGAGGTGGCCGAGGCTCCCTATCTGTTCAAGGCTTCGACCGGCGATCTCATCACCTATGACAACGACCGCTCGGTCAAGGCCAAGGGGCAGTATGTGCTGGCCAACAAGCTGGGTGGCCTCTTCTCCTGGGAGATTGATGCCGACAACGGCGACATCCTCAATGCCATGCACGAGGGTCTGGGTCACGGCGAGGGAACCACTCCGCCAGCCAACAAGCCGCCGGTGGCCAACGCGGGCAGCGATCTGAGTGTCACCGGCCCGACCGAGGTGACGCTGAACGGCTCCGCGTCCCACGACCCGGAAAATGGCGCCCTCACCTATAGCTGGAAGCAGGTCTCCGGCCCGCAGGCCACCTTGCTGGATGCCACTCAGGCCAAGGCCCGGGTTGTACTCGATGCGGTGACCGCCGACATCAATCTGGTGTTCGAGCTGGCAGTGACCGACGACCACAACCTCACCGCCCGCGATCAGGTGGTGGTCACCAACAAGGCGCCGCAGCCCAACCTGCCGCCACTGGTTAGCCTGCCGGCTACCGCTTCCGTGGAATCCGGCAAGCAGGTGACCCTCAAGGCGACCGCATCTGACCCGAACGGTGATCCGCTCACCTATCAGTGGACGGTACCGGCCGGCCTCACCGCCAGCGGTCAGAACAGTGCCACCCTGGTGGTCACCGGTCCGAACGTTACCAGCGATACCGCCTATGACCTGAGCCTCACCGTCTCCGACGGCGCGCTGGATGCCAGTGCCGCCACCCGTCTGACGGTCAAGCCGGTCAGCGGTGGTGGCGGTTGCTCGGCCACTGATCCGGATGCCGCCAACTGGCCTGCCTGGCAGGCGAGCAAGGTCTACAACGGCGGTGACAAGGTGAGCCACAACCAGCTGGTGTGGCAGGCCAAGTACTGGACTCAGGGCAACGAACCGAGCCGTACCGCGGATCAGTGGTTGCTGGTGAGCAAGGTGCAACTGGGTTGGGATGCCAATGTAGCTTACAACGGTGGCGAGATCACCACCCATAATGGCCGTCAATGGAAAGCGCAATACTGGACCAAGGGCAACGAGCCCGGCAAACACGACGTCTGGCAGGATGTGGGGGCCGCCAGCTGTAAATAAGGCTTGAGTTGTGGCGGGGCATGCTGGTCATGCCCCGCTTTTGCAACCCGCGGCGCTGAACATTGGTTGCTCTGCCAATCCCTCTTTTTCTGCTCTGTCTTGTATCCGGTCAGGCCGACTTGTGGTGCCGGCATGAAGGCTCTCCCCAAGTGATGGCTGCACTGCTCTCTGATAAGGTGTGAACCTGATTCGTGGTAACCTTTCCGCTGTTGTAATTACACTGCTGGAAAGTCTGCGGCCGAATATTTTCAGGTTGCCCAAGAGGCGAGCATCCCGCTGTTGGCGAGACAGGCCAGCGGGTCGGTATCGCCAGGATGAGGGCTTGCTCAACTTCGCTTGCTCTTTTTAAATCTCTGTCCGTCGTCATGCTGTCCCTTCATGCAGTACCTAATCGACGGCATTTGGCTGTTGAACAAGGATGGCAAGCATCATAGCCAGCTTCCCGGATGCTGGTGTTATCCAAGCCAGCGCTCCCGGCAAGGGGATTTCATGGTGTCATACCTGGATCAGGCCGAGATCCTGCAATGAGCCGATGCAATAAAAGATGGGGCCTGCGGGCCCCATTCTTGTTTGGTGGAGTTCAGGTTTGGCCGTGGAACATCTGGCCCGGACAGGACAGCGCCTCGAAAGGGCTGTGTGATGATGTGTGTTGTTGTTTTATTACATTTTCCGTGAAAGGCTTTCAGCAATTATTTGCCGTAGCGGAAGTAGTATTCACGGGTGGAGGGGGCATAGGCATCTTTCTCTACAACGCCGTTCTTGGTGGTTGCACCGCGCAGGTGGAACAGGACTGCCAGATTCTCAAACATGGTTTACCTCATCGCTCTGTCATTTATGGTTATGGTATGTGACCTAGGTCACGGTTTGATCCTATGGTCATTTGTGAGCCAGATCAACTTTCTATGTTGTAAATTTACAAAAATCATGGAAAGGGTTTTCAAATGCAATGCCCTTTATGGAAAGGCTTTCCCGAGGTGACGGGGGAGAAGCTGATTACCAGCCACCATAGAGAGGTCTGAGAGCGGGGGGCGTTGCAAGGGGAAAGAGGCTCGCTGCACGGCCTCTCCTTTATAGGTGCATGAGCCAATTTGTGACATAAAACAGAGAGATAGCACGTGCCTTGCTGGTAAAAACAGCGAACTGCTGCAATTTTGACTAAACGAATCAGTCGCGGTTATTTTAGGGTTGACAGCAAAGCGGGTGATGCCTATCATGCGCCTCCGTTGCCGGAGATAACTTCGTCAGCACCGAGGTGAGTTGGGGTTATAGCTCAGCTGGGAGAGCGCTTGCATGGCATGCAAGAGGTCCGCGGTTCGATCCCGCGTAGCTCCACCAAATTCTTGTTACAAGAAGCAATAAGGCCACCGCATCGCGGTGGCCTTTTTGTTTTCTCCATCATTTATTTTCTCCATACGTCCGCGCCTTTCATTTGTAAATCCAATGACCTGAATGAAAAAGCCCGCGAGAGTCGCGGGCTTTGCTTGCACTATTCAAATGCGCCTGTGGTTAACGGCGACGTCGCCAGGCCAGTGGCAACAGGGCTAGCAGGCCGAGTCCCAGCGCACCACCGCCTGAGGAGGTGTCCGGTTTGGTGGCATCGCTCTCCAGTCTCAGGTCGACGATGATGGGATCATGGTCGGAGGCACTGAAGGGGTTGTCAGACTTGAGCAATGTGCCGGTGTACTGGCTGCCGTATTCGAACAGGGAGCTCTCGAAGGAGTTGATGTGCCAGTCGGCGACACCTGCCACCTTGCTGGCCAGCGCCGGGTTGGCGAGGGCGTAGTCCAGGGTGCCCAGCTCCCCGTCGTAGCTGTAGGAGATGGCTTTCTCCTTGTTGAATTTGACGTTGAGATCGATCAGGCCGTAGCTGCGAGTCACTTCGCGACCGAGCTGTTCATAGGGCTGCTCACCGATAAAGGTGTGGGAGGCCGATACGATCTTCCGCTCGCTGGTGGCCGGGTTGTAGTCGGTCAGCACCCGGATCGGATCTTCCTTGGCGTAGGAGTTGAAGTCGCCCACCAGCAGCACCTGGCCCGGCAGTTTGCTGACCGCCTCACCCAGCACCTTGGCGGCAGAGACCCGGAACTCGGTGCACTTGCCCTGCAGGTCGGCCGGTTCTGTCTTGCCATCGCCATTTTCGTAGCAGCCTGACCCCTTGGATTTGAGGTGGTTGACCACCAGCGTCAGCGGCTCCTTGCTCTTGGCGAGGGTGAAGGTCTGAACCAGAGAATCGCGCTGACCGGCTGTCTTGGCCACACCACCTGTGGTGTAGCGCTGCTCCGGCAGCTTGATGACGCTGGCATCTCCGCTGGGGGTGAGCAGGGCAGGACGGTAGATCATCGCCACCATGATGGCGTCTCCGCCGAAGAACTTGCCATCGGTAAGGGTAGTGACCGGCAGACGCACATAGGCGTAGTGTTTGCTCGCATCCTTCTGCTGTTCGTTGAGGCGGGTCACCAGATTGTTGAGGGCCGAGTTATCCTCGAAGCCGTTGTTCTCCATCTCCATCAGGCCGAGCAGATCGACATCCATTGCGGTAATGGCATTGACGATCTTGGTGCGCTGCTTCTCGAACTCGGGCTGGCTCTTGGCACCCCGGTTGCAACCTTTGGCGTTGTCGGCATCCGCCTGATCCTTGCACAGGATATTGAGTGCGCCGCCAATGCTGGAGTGACTGGTGAAGTAGTTGAGTACGTTGAAGCTGCCGATCCGCAGATCGCTGCCAGCGAGGCGAGCTGGCGCGTCTTGACGATCCTCTTCAGGGCTACGCAGCAGAGCACCGGCAGTCAGGGTGATATCGCTCGGTACTACCAGACGGAAGGCATCCTTGTTGTATACGATGACCCCCTCCAGCCCGGTCAGTTGATCACCGATGCGCAGATATCCCTGATCGGCATCCCAGCTCGGGAACCAGGGCAGTACGCCATCCGGTGCTTTGTAATCAGACTCAACCACCAGACGGTTGCTGCCATTTTGGGTGGCCAGTGCGACAGCGTCCGCACTGTTGGCAACATGAAGTTGGGTCGGTTTGATCAGCGGGGTTTTGTGGGCCAACTCTACGTTGTTGCGATAGACCTTGTAGTCGAAGCCATAGTTGCGGGTCAGGTGCAGGTCACTGCTGCTGTCGAGACGTACCCGCATCCCTTCGTGGCGATTGAGCGCTTGAGCCAGCGTCTCCCCTTCATTGACCTGCAGTACGCTGGTCGGCACCGCCAGTCCTTGCGCTGTGACCTGCAGGCGGGCTTTGCTGGATTCGAAGGTGGGTTTGAGCTGGGTGCCGCCGTAATACTCCTCGACCTTGGCTTCAAGGCAGAGTTCTGCCCCCGGTTTGATGTCGGCATAGTTGGTCGCAAACTCCTTGTCGTTCAGATAGACAAAGATGCCATCAGAGGTGGCCGGATTGCCATCACCCACCGGGTCGGTCAGATAGAAACCCTTGGTCAGACTTTGGCCCAGCGTTGTCACGATACCGCGAACGTTGAAGGTGCCCGTGCTGATTTTACCGGTCACATTGCCGTTCTTGTCGGTCACGGTCTGGGTGGCCAGCGCGCTGGCGGAGCCTGTGCCCTGAATGGTCGGGATGGGGGTGAGTTGAGCCGGATCGGACGGGCAGACAAATGCCGCATGGGCACCTGAGGATGCAAGTGCCAGCCCCACGGCCAGCGACAGCAGGGTACGAGTACCTTTCATAGGTGTTCCTTTTTTATTTTTGCCAGTGATTCCATAGCCTTGGCTCGTTGACCAAGGGCGCGCATTGTCACATTTCTGGCATGTCATACCAGTGAGCCAACGCACATTAAACGAATCTGGGAAGATGAGGAAAAGCGTTTTTATGATCCCAGTAACAGTATGATTTTTTTGATAATTCAATCAATTCTAACCCTGTGATCATGACGCTTTTGTGGCAGGGGATAATTCTCTTTGAGAATAAAGATTGAGGGGATCTTGTCGCCTTCCTATACTGGGTTCGTTCCTCACGGAACCCAGGTAAAGGGCAAACCGGCAGTGATGCCGGGGCGCAATGCTTCCGGTCTCGATCGTGGATCCAGATAGCGGGGTTTCCCTGGGTGAGGGGTGGTTTTTGTGGCAGGTCCATTGCCAGTTGTCTGCGCCCATCATGCAGGTTGCGATTGTTCTTTGCCTTGGTGACCAAGCCAAGACAAAACAAAACAAGGAAGATAACAATATGCAACAGCTCTTCAGACCCAGCAGGCTTGCCATGCTGGTCGCCCTTGCGGCTGCGCCCGCCTGGGCTCAGGCCGCTTATCCCGCCTATAAATCCGGTACTGCCTACAAGGCTGGCGATATCGTCAGCAACGTCGGTGCCCTCTATGAATGCAAAGAATTTCCCTATTCAGGCTGGTGCGGGGCATCCCCCTATCACTATGAGCCGGGGGTAGGTGTAGTCTGGGCAGATGCCTGGAAGCCCTATGGTGGCGAGGTGCCCCCTCCTGCACTCGGCGTAGCCGTCAGCTCGCCAGCTGCTGGCGCCAGCTTCAACGAAGGAGCCAGCGTGGCGCTGGCAGTGACCCTGAGTGGCCCGGTAACGGCCTTGGCCAAGGTGGAATATCTTGTCGACGGCAAGCTGGTCGCCACGGCGAGCGCCTCGCCCTGGAGTGCCAGCTGGAGCGCCGCCGGAGTGGGGGCCCATACCCTCAAAGCTCGCGCGCTGGATAAAGATGGCAAGGTGCTGAGTGAGGCGGATTCGAGCTTCAACGTCGCCGCCGTGGTGGCGCCAGAGGCGCCCAAGGTGAGCATTAGCAGCCCGGCCAGCGGCGCCAAGGTGACGCTGGGTCGCAGTGTGGCGGTGAGTGGCAACGTCACCGATGCCAACAACGATGTGGCCAAAGTCGAGCTCTATGTCGACGGCAAGAAGGTGGGCGAAGATACCACTGCCCCCTGGCAGGTGAACTGGACGCCGGATGCCAAAGGGAGTGCCGCCCTCAAGCTGGTGGCCACTGACAAGACCAATCTGAGCGGCGAGTCGGCGGCGGTGACCGTCAATGTCGAGGAGGCCGCGCTGCCGCCCACCGGTGGCAACCTCTCTTGTGACATTCGCCAGATCTATCGTCCGGATGGTTACGAGTGCATGGGGGATGACCATGCCCGCCGGGTCATCGGCTACTTCACCTCCTGGCGCACCGGCAAGAACGGCTTGCCCGCCTATCTGGTGAGCGATATTCCATGGAACAAGATCACCCACATCAACTACGCCTTCGCGGCGGTGGATGAGCAGAGCCACACCATCAAGGTGGACGATGCAGCCACCAAGATGACCTGGGATGGCGTGCCGGGTGCCGAGATGGATCCTGAATTCGCCTACAAGGGCCACTTCAACCTGCTGTCGAAGTACAAGAAGCAGTATCCGGACGTGAAGACCCTGATCTCGGTCGGCGGCTGGGCCGATACCCGCGGCTTCTACACCGCCACTACCAAAGGCGACTGCTCGGTCAATACTGCCGGTATCAACACCCTGGCTGACTCGGCGGTGAGTTTTATCCGCCAGTACGGTTTTGACGGGGTCGATATCGACTACGAATACCCCACCTCGATGAAAGATGCGGGCAACCCCAACGATTTCCCGCTCTCCAACCAGTGCCGGGCCAAGCTGTTTGCCAATTACGAGGTGTTGATGAAGACCTTGCGGGCGCGGCTCGACAACGCCGGTAACGAAGATGGCCGCAAGTATATGCTGACCATCGCCTCACCGGCCTCGGCCTATCTGCTGCGCGGGATGGAGAACTTCCAGGTCACCCAGTACCTCGATTACGTCAACCTGATGACCTATGACTTCCACGGTGCCTGGAACCACTTTGTCGGTCACAACGCGGCCCTGTTCGACAACAATGCCGACCCCGAGCTCTCCCACTGGGGCGTCTATACCCAGACCCAGTTTGGCGGTATCGGTTACCTCAACGCGGCCTGGTCTGCCCACTACTTCCGCGGTGCGCTGGCGGCTGGCAAGATCAACGTTGGCGTGCCCTATTACACCCGCGGTTGGCAGGGGGTGAGCGGTGGCAGTCATGGGCTGGGTGGCAAGGCAGCCCTGCCGAGCCAGAACGAGTGCCAGCCGGGCACAGGTGGCAGCACCATTCCGTGCGGCAACGGGGCGGTCGGCATCGACAACATCTGGCATGATCTCGACAAGAACGGCAAAGAGATCGGCGGTGGCGCCGTGCCCATGTGGCATGCCAAGAACCTGGAGCATGCGGCCAGCCTCGGCATCACCACATTGCCAAGTTATGGCACTGCCTGGGGTCTGGATCCCAACAATCCGGCTCACGTGATGCAGGGCAAGTATGTGCGTTACTACGATGACAAGGCCCACGCGCCCTGGCTGTGGAACGAAGAGAAGAAGGTGTTCCTCTCAACCGAAGATGAAGAGTCCATGGGCCACAAGCTCGACTACATCATCAAGCGCGGTCTGGGTGGCGTGATGTTCTGGGAGATGGCGGGTGATTACGCCTTCGATCCGGCCAAGAACGAGTACGGCATGGGCAGTACCCTGACCACCCTGGCTTATGAGAAGTTTGCCAAGGCAACTCCGTACAACACCAAGCAAAACGATCTGGCCGCGCCGAGCGCCCAGCTCGACATCCAGGTCAGCCTCTCCGGCTTCAAGGAAGGGGACTCCAACTATCCGATCAACCCGAAACTCAAGCTGGTCAACAAGTCGACCCAGACCATTCCGGGCGGCGCGCGCATCGAGTTTCTGGTGCCCACCTCTACCTCTGACACCATCACGGATCAGAGTGGCATGGGCCTGAAAGTGGTGGAGAGCGGTGGCAACGACAACTCGGAAGGCATTGCCAATGAGAAGGACTTCCACAAGGTCGCCATGAACCTGCCGGGATGGCAGACCCTGGCACCGGGGGCCGAGATTGAAGTCGCCATGACCTACTACCTGCCCGCCGCTGGCGTGCCAAGCGGTATGCGCATCATCAGCGGCAGCCAGACCATTGGTCTCAAGGCCGAGTTCCCTACCCTGCCGGAGGCCGTGCTGGGCTCGGGTGGTGGCGAGAATCCGGGCACCAGCTGCAGCAGCCAGAACGTCAATCCGGCGGCCTACAAGGCCTATCCGAGCTGGCCGCAGGGGGATCATGCCAATGGCGGAGATCGCATTACCCATAACAAGGTAGTGTGGCAAGCAAACTGGTGGACCAGCAGCGAGCCCAAGGCAACCGATGGCAGCTGGAAGTCTGTCTGTAGCTATTGATTTTAAAATCAATGAGATAAGTGAGGCTTCGGCCTCACTTTTTTTGTCTGGTTGGTCGCTCTGGTTGAAAATGCGCCTGCCTTTCCTGGCGGGCAGCCTCTATAATAGAGTCGATTAATAATCAGATGGATATCAGCGTATGGCGAGTATATTGGATTCCGTTGATCAACGAACTCAACTGGTGGGGGAAAACCGCCTCGAGTTGTTGATGTTTCGTCTCGGCACCCGTCAGATGTTCGCCATCAACGTCTTCAAGGTACGGGAAGTGGTCAAGTTGCCCCATCTGAGCAAGATGCCGGGCTCCCATCACAATATCAGCGGGGTGGCCAATATCCGCGGTACCTCGATCCCGGTGATCAACCTGCGCAGCGCCATCGGCATGCGTCCCATGCCCATCGACAGTGAATCCAACCTCATCATCACCGAGTACAACCGTACCATTCAGGGCTTTCTGGTGGGGCAGGTGGCCAACATCGTCAACATGACCTGGAAGGATATACTGCCGCCGCCGCGCTCCGCCGGGCGCGCCAACTACCTCACCGCCATCACCCGCATTCCCGAAGATGGAGTGGAGCAGATCGTCGAGATCATCGATGTGGAGAAGGTGCTGGCGGAGATCATCACCTATGACATCCGCATCTCCGAGGAGGTGCTGGACCGGGAGATCCTGCCCGAGATGCATGGACGCAAAGTGCTGATCGTCGATGATTCCAGCACCGCCCGTACCCAGGTGCGTGAGACTCTTGGCCAGCTGGGACTCGAGGTTATCGAGTGTCAGGATGGCTTGCAGGCGCTGACCCTGCTCAAGGGGTGGTGCGATGCTGGCAAGAAGGTGACCAACGAGATCCTGCTGATGATCACCGATGCCGAGATGCCTGAGATGGACGGCTACCGGCTGACCCACGAGGTGCGCAGTGATCCGCGCATGTCCGATCTCTTTATCACCCTCAATACCTCCCTGAGCGGCAACTTCAACGAAGCCATGGTCAAGAAGGTGGGTTGTGATCGCTTTATCTCCAAGTTCCAGCCCGACCTGCTGGTGGGCGTTGCGCAGGAGAGGTTGCGTCAGGTGTTGGGAAACTGACCGATACCAATCCACTGGTGAACCATAACAACGGGAAGCTCGGGAGATGCCGTAAGCGCCGGTAACTCTCTGGCACCTATTCCAATACTGCCAAATCCCCATTCTGGATGTTAAACGGCGAATATTTGTTCTGGCTGCTGATGATGGCGCCATCGTCGAATACCTGCACCACTTCGAACAGGCCGTCGGCCGGATTGCGCATCATGCGGGACTTGCCGTAGGGGTCGATGAAGTCGGCGTTGTGCTGGATGCGGAACTGATCGCCAAGCTTGACGCCGTTGCGCCGCCCCAGATTGATGTAGGGGCCACGTTCGTTCTGGCCTACCACCCGGGCGGTGACCGGGGCGCAGGTGAGCTGGGCTACCAGATCTTGAGCCGCCTGCTGCAACTGGTAGTTGACCTCCTGGCCATAGCTCGATTGCCAGAACTGGCCGCTGCTGCTGCCCACCTGTTCCCGCTTGCCAAAGGTCCAGGTGGCACGTCCTTCGTAGACCTTGCGGTTGATCAGACTGCCGTTGATGCCGTCGAACAGGTAGAGCTGCATGCGAAAGTTGCGCACCGGATCCTCATACCAGCTGGTCAGCTGGTTGCCCTGCGGCTCTATGGAGAGATCATCGATGCTGCCGAGCACCAGATACTGGCTGTCGGTACGCAGGCTGAGCGCCTTGATCTCCTCGAGGGCGCTGCGATCCCCCTGTTGCAGATGGAGCGGATCGATGCGCAGGTTTTCATCCAGCCACTGGCGCACCGCGACCCCTTGCGGCGCATTGGCGAGGGTCTCGAACAGTCGTCGCGAGAGGTTTTCCGGCATGTCGTCCATGGCGCCGTAGCTGGCTTGGTCCGGATAGCGCATTCGCAGCCTGACCAGTGTCAAATCCTTGGCGAAGTGCTGGGTCTGGCAGATCTGGCGTTCGGCCTGAATGTCGGCCACTAGCGTGATATACATGCGGCCGTTGCGCACCTCTTCCCGCTTGAGCCGATACTGGCGAATGTCGCCGCCGGAGCGGATCTGGATCTGCTCGGATCGCAGGCTGCCATTTTCCAGACGCTGGACGCTGGAGACTGCCGCGCCGCTTGCCAGCAGGGCCTGACGCAGGGCGTCGCGAGTTGCCTGCTCGCGGGCATAGACTTCATCGCCCCCCAGAATGGCGGCGCTGCCCTGTGCTTCGATAAGTTCGGCGCGGGTGCTCAGGCTGGCCAGCAGCAGGGTCAACAGCAGCGGTAATTTCATAGCAGATACCTTGAGTTGGCGGGCAGCCGAGCCATTTTGAGGAAATGGCGCCTGCTGGCCGACATGGATCACAACACGTTCCAAGTGGCAGCGCACGTTGGCGCTGACGATGTCCATTAAAAAGCAAGAATCATGCCTCATTACCGGCTCAAGCTTTGTCCGGCGCGTCCGATAATAAGTCAGGTGCAGATACAGGAAAGGTATCCATGAACAAACTCATCACGGCGTTGGCGCTCGCCCTGGCATTGACCGGGTGCGGCTCCGACCCTATCAATCGAGATCAGGGTGACCCTCGCCAGGCGGCGCAGGGGATGGAGCTCAACTGGCTGGTGGCGCGTATGACCGATCAGCTGATGGAGCGCAAATCGCTGACCACCCTGACCGAACCCATCGCAGTGGCCTCTTTCGTCGATCTCGATACCCTGCAGGATACCAACTGGATGGGGCAGCAGATTGAGGAGAGCTTTATCTACGAGCTCAATCGTCGCGGCGAGGTGGTGGTGGACTTCAAGCTGACCGGTAGCATCAAGGTGACGCCGCAGGGGGACTTCGTGCTGAGCCGCAACTATAAGGAGCTCTCTTCCCGTTTGCCGATCTCCCGCATTCTGGTCGGCACCTTCAGCCGCAACAGCAAGGGGATCCTGGTCAATGCCCGCGTTATCGACATGCGCACCAAGATGGTTGAGACCACGGCCCAGAGCCTGATCCCGCAAAAATATCTGTTCGGTGCTAACAACTCGTTTGGTCGGGCATCGATCAATCGCGGTTATCTGATGCGTGACAGTCAGGCCCGGCCGGGCGGTCATCTGGTCAACCTGACCCCGTGAGGAGCGAGTCATGAAGATCCTGTTTGGTTGCCTGTTGGCACTCTTGCTCACCGGTTGCAGCGGCAACCGGGTGGTGGATTACACCCAGGGTGGCAAACCCGATGATTTTCCGGTGCTCAAGGCGGTGGGCTATGCGGTGATCGACATCCAGCCCGGTCCCTCCCAGTCGGAGAAGATGCTGCAAGCCATTCGCGCTTCCAAGATGGATGCCTATCGCGAGCTGGCCGAGCAGCTCAATGGTCAGCAGGTGCGCGGCCAGAGCAGCTATCGTGACCTGACCCAGACCTCCAACTCGCTGGATGTGTCGGTCGCCGGTGTGGTGCGTGGTGCCCGGGTGGTGGCCTCCTATCCGCGCGGCAATACCTATGCCACCGAGATGGAGCTCGATACCCGCGCCCTCTACAACATCAATCAGTTGATGGCGGGTCAGTTCTGAGTTGATTGCCTGACCTGAAAACAGGCATCAACACAGGCATCAAAACAAAAGGCGAGCAGTGTGCTCGCCTTTTGTCGTTGTGGGCTGGTTAGCTCCCCATCAGCACCGGCGGCACTGCGGTGGGTTTCACATCCTCGCTCGGGTAGCAGCCAAGCACCTTGATATAGCGGGTGATCTTGGTCAGCTCCACCAGTGCGGCCTGCATCGCCGGGGTTTGCAGGTTGGCGGAGACATCGAGATAGAACATCTCTTCCCACGGGTTGCCCTGCACCGGACGGGACTCCAGTTTGGTCATGTTGATCTCGTGGCTGCGCAGTACCAGCAACGCCTCGACCAGCGAGCCCGGCTTCTGGGAGGTGGACATGATGAGGGTGGTCTTGGCCGGGATCTGCGGTGCCACATCGATGGGCTTGCGCGCCACCACGATGAAGCGGCTGTAGTTCTCTTTCTGGTTGGCAAGCTGCTCGGCCAGCACATCCAGACCATACAGTTCGCCACCGGCGGCGCTGCCGATGGCGGCGGCCTCCGGGCTTGCCAGTTCTTTCACCTTCATCATGGCGCTGGAGGAGGAGTCGCAGATCTCGTGACGGGCTCCTTCCAGCTTGCTCAGATAGTGGGAGCACTGCTGGAACACCTGCGGGTGGGCATAGAAGGTCTTGATACGGCCAAGCTCGGTCGGTACGGCGGTGAGAATGCAGTGCTCGATGGGGTAGGTGAGCTCACCGACGATGGAGAGGCTGGTATGCTGCATCACGTCATAGACTTCGTTGATGGAGCCCGAGCTGGTGTTCTCGATGGGCAGCACGCCAAAGGCGGCGCGACCCGACTCCACCGCATCCAGTACTTCACGGAAGTTCTGGCAGTTTACTTCGATCACCTGATCCTTGTAGCGCGCCAGATATTTGCGGGCGGCCAGGCTGGAGTAGGAACCGCGCGGCCCCAGATAGGCGACGCTGGTCATCGGCTCCTGCTGCTCCGGGTTGAGCAGGCTCTGCAGATAGGCCTGCTGGGAGAGCACAGAGTCTTCGATGATGGTGTGATAGATGCGGGTGATGTACTGGGCGTCCAGTCCCAGCACGCGCCCTTTTTGGATTAGGGCGACCAGCAGCTCCTGCTCCCGCTGGTGGTCACGAATGGGGCGCGGGTTGGCTTGCTTGGCACGGGCCACCTCGATGCTGAGGGTCTTGCGTTTCGCCAGCAGGGCAAGCAGCTCCTGATCCAACCGGGTGATGTCTTGTCTGATCTCGTCGAGCGTTGCCATGATTGTTCCCTATCCAAGTAATCGATTGATATTAATGCAAAAAAAGCCTCCGCTAGGGGAGGCTTGATTCGTCTTTGCTTTCTGTTCACACGACGACAGGCCTTCCCTCAAGCGGGCCGGATAAACGAGAAAGCAAAGAAGAATGGTGCGTGCATAGGTGTGTCCTTGAAGTAACGTCATAACCATTAAGGGATTTGCCGGTCTGATGCAAGTAAAACTTGCCCGCGGGCGGGGATGGGGGCAGGGTATCCGGTTAAGAAAATGGTGTATGAGCGATGTTCTATTGACTCTGTTTTGATGACTGACACCCAGTGGGGGAGGTAAAGACGATGGCGATTATTTTCGATCTGGGACGGGTGGTGGTGAGCTGGGATCCGGTAGGTATAGTGCGTTCGGTGCGTGGTCCGCAAGGGGCCGAACAGTTGGCCGAGCAGCTCTTTAACCACCCGGATTGGCTGGAGGTAGACAGAGGCACCATGTCGCTCCACAACATGGCCCGGGAAGCGCAAGCGCGCACCGGCCTCTCTGCGGCGGAGAATCTGGCCATTTTACAGGCAGTTCCCGCTTCCCTGCTGCCAGATCCCGCTATGCTAACCCTGATAGCCGAGCTGCACGGAGCGGGCCATTCGCTCTATGCCCTCTCCAACATGGGGCACGCCAGCATCGACTGGCTGGAGCAGCATCAGGATTTCTGGCGCTTTTTCAGCGGCAAGGTGGTGTCGGCGCGGGTACGGATGATGAAGCCGGAGCCGGATATCTATCGCTATCTGCTGGTGTCGTTCGATCTGAAACCGGCAGAGTGCATCTTTATTGATGACAGTCCCGCCAATATTGCGGCCGCCGAGGCCCTCGGCATCAGGGGGATCGTCTTTACCGACGTGGCGAGTTGCCGTCAGCAACTGGGTGAGCTGGACAGTTTGCCTGTCACCGACAAGGGGTGATGCCCCTCCAGGAGTACTATGGAGCATGGCCGGTTTCGCAATTGGCTCAGTCACTATCCCGAGGCAACCCTGATCATCGCCTGCAAGGATGGCAGTGGTTATCAGCTCTGTATCGATGCGGAAGGGGAGTACCTCTGTCTGACAGACAGCGAGGGGGAGCACCTGACCTTCACCTCGCTGGATCAGGCGCAGGGCTTTTTGCGAGCCCATCGGGTACATCAGGCCAGATTGCGAGTGTACGACGCTCAAGATGTTGATTTTACGGATAAATCACGGGAAATAATCATCAAGTTTTAATTTTAACCTGACTCTGTAAGGGCCTATTCAGCTTGTTTCCCGCACAATAAGCCACCTGTTTATCATCCGGAGCTGTTTAATGGATGCCAATGTTGTTGTCTTGAATCAGGGATATGATCACTCTTTTCAAGCCAGGGAGCTGCAGCTGATTGAGCGACTGGCAAATTTTGACGAGCTGATAGTCTCTTTTTCGGGGCGGTTGGAATCCTGTTACAGCATCGATCTGTGTCGTGCCAGCGGGATCAAGATCCGCGCCATCACCCTCGATAATCCGACCCGCAGCCGCAGCGAAGTGGCCCGAGCCCGCCGTTATTGCCAGCGTTATGGCATCGATCACTGGGTCATCAAGAGTGACGAAATCATCTTTTGCGATCGCCTGCCGAATATGGAGGGGTTGATCGATCCGGTTCGCCGCATTGGTGAGTATGTGCAGGCTCGTCCGGAATGGGCTCATCTGCCGTTGCTGGTTCCGGCCGCGGTGGAGGAGCGTGATGACTATCTTGCCCAGTTCGGCTCACTGCCTGCCAACACCATCTGGTTTTTTGCCGATAACGGGGTGATGAGCCGTGATTTTCGCTATGGCTTCAACAAGCGTCAGCTCGGTCGTTGGGGCAAAGGGAGCAACGGTTGCCTCAGCAATCGCTTCACCAATCCACGGCAGTTGAAGCAACGTTATCTACGAATGGTGGATCAGGCCGAACAGATGCTGGCCGACATGGGGCTGGATGAGGCGCAGGTCTTTTTCCATACCCTGTGCGACTGCTCTACCACCCTGGCCCGGGTGCGTCTGCCCGAGCATCAGCGTGCTCAGGCCTTTGATATGCAATCGGATATTCTCTCTGCCCTCAAGAGGACCGAGTTCGATCTGGTGACTCTGGATATGGCGCACAAAGAGCGGCACGATCTTGCCATCTAGCCCGTGGGCAAGCGACGCCGGAGCCAGAACGTGAGTGCTGTCATAGGCAAGGGGTGGCGGGACTGTTTATACTGTCGCCCTTTCACCTGTTGTCGAGCTTCGCCCTATGAAACCCTTCTCCCGTCTGCTGATTGCCCTGTGCCTCTCCCCCGTGTTGGCGCAGGCTGCCCCTCTTTCTCAGGTGACGCTGCCCGATGGTCGGCAGGTTCAGCTCAACGATGACTTTACCTGGGAGTATCTGGTGGTCAAACCGGCCGAACCCGTGCAGGGTATGGCTGCTGATGGGAAAGCGGGGGCCGTGGTGGCGGTTGCAGCACCGGTACTGACCGAGCAGGCCAAGGCCAACCCCGAATTGCTGTCACAAGCGGCACGCGACGGTGTGGTGGTCAAGCTGGACAAGCTCGAGGGGTCTGATCCGTTGGCGCTGACCTTTATGGTGAGCAATACCGGCAGCCGCAATGTGGTCGGGGTGCGCGGCATGGTGACTCTGTTCAGTGCTGACGGAGTGCAGCTGAGCCGTCAGGAAGCCCGTTTCTGGGTCGCCGAGAATCGCTTGCCGGAGACCTATCTGCGCAAGGGGCAAGTCCGTCCGTCGCTGGCACTCGAGATCCCCCGTCCTGCCGGATTGACCGGGCAGCCCTTGGTCAGGGTCGAAATTGATGAGGTGGTCTTCCGCTGATTTGGTGTTGTCCGGCCCATGCAAACCGCTTGGGCCGGCAATTTGTTACCCCTGACATCTCGGGAAATATCTGCTTACATCTGACATGGTTTTGCAATAGCTTGCCGCTCGGCAAGCCGGGATGCTGACTGCACAATGACTCCATACCAGCTCGCTAGCAACGGGCCCAATCACATGGAGTTATCATCATGAAAAAAGCAACTGTATCTCTTCTGGTTCTGGCCGGTTTCGCCTCTACTTCCGCTCTGGCACAGGATGCGTTCAGCTACGCAAAGGGCGGTTTGACCTGGGCGCACACCAAGTCTGATTACCTTAGCCAAGACAGCGCTGCATTTCCCCGTGATGCTGCCAGCAAAGGTACCCGTGATTTTGGTGGTCTGAGCCTGGACCTCTCAAAGAGCTTTGGCTCCAACTTCTACGGTCGTGCCGGAACCGAATTCACCTCCCGCAACGACGGCAATGACAGCATGTCCATTTCCAGCCTGGGTATCGGTGTCTTTACCCCGCTGAGCACAGGACTCAATCTCTATGGCGAAACCGGTTTGATGGGCTATCAACTTGAGCGTGAGCTGGCCAAGAACAACAAGGGATGGGACGAAGTGGCTCGCAAGGATAGCGGCAGCATGTACGGTGAAGTGGGCTTGCGCTACGACATCGGCGACATCGAGCTCTCTACCGCTTATCGCTACGCCAACATGACCGACGATATGCACGACTTCAAGGTGGGCGGTGCCTACAAGCTCAACCAGAACTGGGCGCTGACTGCCGATTACACCTATCGCAACTGGGATCTGCAAAAAGGTTCCATCTCCAGCCTGGGTGTGAAGTACAGCTTCTAATCCCCCTTCCCGTAGTCCGTAGTGTCTTGACTTTTACCCATGGCGTTCGCCATGGGTTTTTTCTTTTTCCGGTGATCCCTTTTTTCTCCTTGTGTCGTATCAGTCGCAAATAGTTATACAACTTTCATTTTTTTGTATAACTGCTATAACTGAATCAATGCTTATACAAGGGGCGTCATCATGTACAAGATTAAAGTCGGTATCAGTGCCTGCCTGCTGGGACAAGAGGTACGTTTCGATGGGGGCCACAAGCGCTCCAGCTTCTGCGAACGGGATCTTGGCGCTCACTTTGACTATCACCCCGTCTGTCCCGAGATGGCTATCGGTCTGGGGGCGCCCCGTGCCGCCATCCGGCTGGTCAAGCGCAACGGCGAGATCCGTGCCGAGGCGAGCAACGGTAGCTTCGATGTCACCGAAAAGCTGATCGCCTTCAGCGAGCAGAAGGCACGCCAGCTTGACTTCATCTCCGGTTATATCCTCTGTGCCAAATCACCCAGTTGCGGTATGGAGCGGGTCAAGGTCTATGGCGCCAACAACGAGGGGAGCGCCAAGGAGGGGATCGGCCTCTTTGCCAAGGCATTGATGGAGGCCAACCCCCTGCTGCCGGTGGAAGAGGATGGCCGCCTGTGCGACCCCATCCTGCGCGAGAACTTCGTGCTGCGGGTCTTTGCCTACCACGACTGGCAGCAGCTCTGCGCCCGCGGCATCACCGCCTCTGCGCTGATCCGCTTCCACTCCCGCTACAAGTATCTGGTGCTCTCCCACGCCACCACCCACTACCGGGCGCTTGGCAAGCTGCTCGGCAATCTGGGCAAGTCCACCAATTTGCAGGAGGTGGCCGACAACTACATCAAGGGATTGATGACGGCGCTGACCCTGCGGGCCAACCGTCGCAGCCACACCAATGTGCTGATGCACCTGCAGGGCTACTTCAAGCGGGTGCTGACCCCGGCCCAGAAGCAGGAGCTTGCCGATACCATCGACAAGTACCGCACCGGTATCTTCCCGTTGCTGGTGCCGCTCACCTTGATCCGTCACTACCTGCGCGAGTACCCCAATCCCTATCTCGCCGAGCAGGTTTATCTCAATCCGCACCCCGATACGCTCAAGCTGCGTTACGGGCTCTGAATCCGTTCTGTTGCCCCGGCGCATGGTTTGCGCCGGGGTGCTTTACCCCTCTGTTTGATGGACGTTGTCATGTCTGATTTATCGCAAGAAGTTGCTCCTCTCGCTGATGAGGGGATCTACCCCATTCGCGAGGTCTCCCGTCTCACCGGCGTCAACGCCGTGACCCTGCGTGCCTGGCAGCGCCGCTACGGTCTGGTGCAACCGGCCCGCACCGAAAAGGGCCACCGCCTCTACAGCGAGCAGGATATCCTCCAAATCGGCGAGATCCTGAGCTGGCTGGAGCGGGGAGTGAGTATCGGGCAGGTGAAGGGGCTCCTGAGCGAACCCCATTCCGATCCGGTGAGCGATCACTGGCAGCAGACCCTGGAGCAGTTCAGTCAGGCGTTGCTCGCCTTCAACCAGCGCAAGGCGGAGGCTGAGCTCAACGATCTGCTGGCGAGCTACCCGTTCGAGCTGGTGCGCAGCCGGGTACTGCAACCGCTTGTGGAGCGGCTGCTGGGGCTGTGGCGCGAGCGGCCCGATGGCGAGTTGCTGCAACAGGTGTGGCTGGGCTGGCTCCATACCCGCTTCGCCCGCCACCTGATCGAGCAGGAGAAGGGCGTGCCGATCACGCTGGCGAGTTGGGGGCAAGTCGGCCCCCTCGATCTGGTCTGGGCCGCCTACGAGTTGATCGGTCAGGGTTATGAGGTGCAACTGCTGGGGGCGGTCGAGCCGCGCCATGCCAGCTTGCTGGAGGGGCGTGCCGTTACCCCCTGGCTGGTATTGCTGGGGGCAGGGCTTGGCAAACAGGAGCTGGCCGCCGAGTGGCCCGCAGGCACGCGCCTGTTTGGCGAACTGGGTCGTCTCTACGACGATGAGTGGCTGAAAGCACACGGCTGGCAGGCGAGCCTTGCCGAGCTGATGGCGAACGCACCTGCTGCGGCTGGCGCCAGCGGACGCGGGAGGAAAAAATCATGAAACTGGTCTGGTTTCGCAACGATCTGCGTCTTGCCGACAACCCGGCGCTGCGGCATGCCTGCGCCGGTGATGGACCGGTCGCCGCGCTCTTTATCATCTCTCCTACCCAGTGGCGGCAGCACAAAATGGCCCCCATCCGTCAGCGCTTTATGTTGGCGCAGGTGGATGAGTTGGGCCGCGAGCTGGCGGCGCTCGGCATCCCGCTCCATCTGCTGCGAGTGGAGACCTTTGCCGAGGTGCCCGCTGCGTTGGCAAACCTCTGCCGCGAGCAGGGTGTGACCCAGCTCTATGCCAATCAGGCTATCGAGATCGATGAGCAGCGTCGCGATCACGCCGTCAGCGCCGCGCTGGCTGATCAGGCGGTGAGCTGTCACTGGTTCAACGGCTGTTGCGTATTGCCGCCGGGGCGGGTGCTGACCGGCTCGGGTGAGATGTTCAAGGTGTTCACCCCCTTCAGCCGTGCCTGGCTCAAGGCCCTCGATGAAGAGGGGTTTGTCATTCATCGCGCCCCAGCGCCCCGTGGCGAGTCGTTGCCGTGGCAGCCGCTGGCCGAACGTGCGTGGGTTGATGAGGCGCTCGGCGAGCTGACGGCGGATCCCCGCTGGCCAGTGGGGGAGGCGGAAGCTCAGCGTCGTTTGAACATTTTTCTGGAGCAGGCGGTGCTCGACTATGGCGAGACCCGCGATTTTCCTGCCATCGCGGGCACCTCTGTGCTCTCCCCCTATCTGGCGGCGGGCATCATCAGCCCGCGCCAGTGTGTGGCGGCGCTCCAGCAGCGGCTCGGCTATCGGCCCCAGTCCAAGGCTCAGCCCGGCTTTGTCTGGCTAAACGAACTTATCTGGCGCGAGTTCTATCGCCACCTGCTGGTGCTGATCCCGACTCTTTCTATGAATCGCCCCTTCAAGCCCGAGACGGCGGCCTTGCCGTGGAGCTGGGATCCGGATGCCTTCGCCGCCTGGTGCGAGGGGCGCACCGGCTACCCCATCGTCGATGCGGCGATGCGTTGTCTCAACGCCACCGGCTGGATGCACAACCGGCTGCGAATGATAGTGGCGAGCTTTCTCACCAAGGATCTCCATATCCATTGGCGGCTCGGGGAGGATTACTTCATGAGTCGACTCATCGACGGGGATCTGGCAGCCAACAATGGCGGCTGGCAGTGGGCTGCAGGCACCGGTGCCGATGCGGCCCCCTACTTTCGGGTCTTCAACCCCACCACTCAGGGGCAACGATTTGATCCACAAGGGGAGTTTATCCGTACTTGGGTAACTGAACTGGCCGATATTCCTGCCGCTTATGTGCATCAGCCCCACGACTGGCTGCGACTCAAGGGGCGACAGGATTATCCGGCACCCATGGTGGATCACGCCGTTGCCCGGGTGAGAGCCATCGAGATGTTTCGCTCTCTGGAGAAATAGGATGAACGAGCCGCTGGCCCGCTTTATTGGCCTCTATCAGCAACTGGACAAACAGCAGTTGCATCGCTTGCCCGAGGTCTATGCCGAACAGGTGGTCTTTATCGATCCGGCTCACCGTATCGAGGGGCTGGCGGCCCTTGGCGACTATTTTGCCGCCCTCTATCAGCGCCTCGCCTACTGTCGTTTCGTCATCACCAGTCAGCAGCAGCAAGGGCCGCAGGCCTGGCTCGGCTGGACCATGACCTTCTCTCACCCCAGATTGCGTGGTGGTGAGCCGGTGACGGTGGAGGGGGCCACCCGCCTCGAATTCGACGAGGCGGGCAAGGTGTGCCAGCACAGGGACTATTTTGACCTGGGCGCCATGATCTACGAGCAGTTGCCGCTGCTCGGGCCCGTGGTGCGTACTATCAAGATGAGGCTCGGCGCATGAGCGGCCGAGTGCTTATTACAGGCGCGACCTCCGGCATCGGTCGTCAGTTGGCGCTGGATTACCGGCTGGCAGGATGGCAGGTGTGGGGTTGTGGCCGCGATGGCGAACGGCTGCAGGAGCTGGGGCTGCACGGCGTCACGCCGCTGCAGTTCGATGCCCGGGATCTGGCCGCAATGAGCGGGGTGGCTGCTACGCTGCCATCCCTCGATCTGCTGATCCTCAACGCAGGCAACTGCGAGTACATGGATGTCGGCGATGGGTTTGACAGCGAGCTGTTTGCCCGTGTCATCGATACCAATCTGACCGCTACCGGCCATGCTTTGGCCGCCTTCTTGCCGCTGTTAGGAGCGGGATCACGGCTGGCCATCGTCAGCTCGTCGGTGAGCTGGCTACCGCTGCCACGAGCCGAGGCGTATGGCGCCTCCAAGGCGGCCCTCGACTATCTGGCGGATACCTTGCGCCTCGATTTGGCCAGCAAAGGGATCGGGGTGACCCTGATCCGCCCCGGCTTTGTCCAGACGCCGCTCACCGCCAAAAATGATTTTCCCATGCCCTGTCTGGTGACGGTGGAGCAGGCCTCCCGCGCCATCATGGACGGGCTGACCGCTGGTCGTCACCAGATCCACTTTCCCCGCCGTTTCATCTGGTTGCTGCGGCTGCTTGGTGCGCTGCCGGTGGGGCTCTGGCTGCGCCTTGGCCGCGCACTCGTATCGAAAGGAAGCCATTCATGAAGAAAAAGATCGCCATCGTCGGTTCAGGGATCTCGGGGCTCACCGCCGGTTTTCTGCTCCACAAACTCCATGACATCACCCTGTTCGAGGCAGCGCCGACCCTGGGCGGCCATACTGCGACCGTCGATGTGAATCAGGCTGGCCGCAGCTATGCCATCGACACCGGCTTTATCGTCTTCAATGATCGCACCTATCCCAACTTCTTGAAGTTGCTGGCGCGGATCGGCATGGCGCGCCAACCGGCCGAGATGAGCTTCTCGGTAAAGAGCCCGGAGGGGCTGGAGTATAACGGCCATAACCTCGATACCCTGTTTGCCCAGCGCAGCAATCTGTTGAGTCCCCGTTTCTACGGCTTTGTTGCCGAGATCCTGCGATTCAACCGGGAGGCGCGGGCCTGGCTGGCGGATGGGCAACATCAGGGGGCTGGCCCCGAGCTGACCCTGGGGGATTTTTTGCTGGCGGGGGAGTTTAGCGACTACTTCGCCCGCCACTACATCTTGCCGATGGGGGCGGCAATCTGGTCATCGACCCTGGCCGATATGCGCGCCTTCCCCCTTGGCTTCTTCCTGCGCTTTTTTGCCAACCACGGCCTGCTGGATGTGGCCAATCGCCCCCAGTGGTACGTGATCCCGGGTGGCTCGCGGGAATATATCGGCCCCCTTACCGCGGGTTGGCAGTCGCAGATCCGCCTCGCCTGTCCGGTGCAGAGCGTGCGGCGGGACGCGGATGGCGTGGTGATCCAGAGCAGTTACGGCGAGGAGCGGTTTGACGAGGTGATCTTCGCCTGCCACAGCGATCAGGCGCTGGCGCTGCTGGCGGATCCCGGCGAGCGGGAGCAGGCTATTCTCGGCGACATGCCCTATCAGGCCAACGATGTCTGGCTCCATACCGATGCTCGCTGCTTGCCCACTCGCCGCAAGGCATGGGCCAGCTGGAACTATCAGCTCGATGGCAACGATGAGGCGCGGCCGCTGGTGAGCTACAACATGAACATCCTGCAGGGGGTGAACTCGCCGGAGCCCTTCTGCGTCAGCCTCAACCCCAGGGGCAAGGTGGATGAGAGCAAGGTACTGCGCCGCTTCGTCTACCACCATCCAGTGTTCAATCAGGCCTCCATCGCCGCCCAGCAGCGGCGCACGGAGATCTGCGGCCAACAGCACACCCACTTCTGCGGCGCCTACTGGTACAACGGCTTCCATGAGGATGGGGTGCGCAGCGCGCTGGATGTCGCCAGGCGCTTCGGAGCCGAGCTATGAACGGCGCCACCGTGGCCACCGAACATGAGCGTGCCGACGAACTGGCTGGCGTCACCAGCGCCATCTGGCAAGGCTCGGTGCGCCACCGCCGTTTTGCACCGCGGGCTCACACCTTCTCCTACAGCCTTTTTATGCTGGGACTGGATCTCGACGAGCTGCCACAGCTAGATCAGGGGCGCTGGTTCGGGGTGGAGCGCTCGGGGCTGCTCTCGTTTCACCGCCATGACTATCTCAAGGGGAGTGAGGGAAGCCTCAAGCAGGCGGTGTGGCAGAAGGTGATCGAGCTGGGTGGCGATGCCGACTCCGAGGGGCGGGTGCTGCTGCTCGGCAACGTGCGCTGTCTGGGGTTCTACTTCAGCCCGGTCAACTTCTACTTCTGCTATCGGCAGGGCGAGGCGCGCTATCTGCTGGCAGAGGTGTCGAACACCCCCTGGAACGAGCGTCACTACTACCTGCTGGATTTGGCGGCGCTGGCACCCCATGACAAGGATTTTCACGTCTCCCCCTTTATGGGGCTGGCGATGCGTTATCACTGGCGGATCAGGCCGCCCGAGCAGGAGACACTGATCCATATCGAGAGTCATCCCGTATCCGGTGAAGCCAAGCTGTTTGACGCAACCCTGGCGCTCACTCGCGAACCCTTGTCGCGCAAGGGGCTGGTGGCCCTGCTGGCCCGCTGGCCATGGATGACCATGAAGGTGCTGCTCGGGATCTACTGGCAGGCCCTGCGTCTTTTTATCAAACGAACCCCGATTTTTACCCATCCGGAGAGCCGCTAATGGAACTTGCTCAATCAACCCTCTCTGCCTCTTTCATCGACAAGGGGGCAAGACAACTGCTGCTCAATCTGCTGGGTCGCCTCGAACATGGCCAGCTGCTGCTGCGGGATGGCGGTGAGCGCCACAGCTTTGGCGTCGCGGGTACCGATCTGCATGCCGAACTGGTGGTGCAAGATCCTGCCTTCTATCGTCGCCTGTTGCTGGGGGGCAGCATTGCCGCCGGGGAAACCTGGGTGGAGGGGCTCTGGACCAGCCCGGATCCGGTGGCGCTGGTGCGGCTGCTGGCCCGCAACCTGACCCTGCTCGACTCCCTCGAGCGGCGCCTCGGCTGGCTCAGCTTCCCCTTCAACAAGGTGCGCCACTGGCTCAACCGCAATACTCTGACAGGTTCGCGATCCAACATCGCCGCCCACTACGATCTCGGTAATACCCTCTATCAGGGGTTTCTCGACAGCCATATGCAGTACTCGAGCGCCATCTATCCGAGCGCCGAGGCCACTCTCGAAGAGGGGCAGCAGGCCAAGCTGCGCACCATCTGCGAGCGGCTGGCGCTGGGGCCTGACGACCATCTGCTGGAGATCGGTACCGGCTGGGGCGGCCTCGCCGTCTATGCCGCCCGCCACTATGGCTGCCGGGTGACGACCACTACCATCTCCCGGGCCCAACATGACTATGCCAAGGAGTGGATTGCGCGGGAGGGGCTGGGGGATCGCATCACCTTGCTGCTGGAGGATTACCGCAAGCTGGAGGGGACCTATGACAAGCTGGTCTCCATCGAGATGATCGAGGCGGTGGGCCACGCCTTCCTGCCCGACTATTTCCGCCAGTTGTCACGGCTGCTCAAGCCCGGTGGTCGCCTGCTCATCCAGGCCATCACCATCGCCGATCAGCGCCATGCCCAGTATCTGCGCGGGGTTGATTTCATCCAGCGCTACATCTTCCCCGGTGGCTGCCTGCCGAGTGTCTCCCAGATGGCGGGTTTGCTGGCGCGGGAGACCGACATGCAGCTGGTGCGGTTGCACGATCACGGCCATCACTATGCCCGCACCCTGGCTCACTGGTGCGATCGCTTTCTGGCGCTGGCGCCCGAGCTGCCCAAGCTCGGTTACAGCCAGGATTTCATCCGGTTGTGGCACTTCTACTTCGCCTATTGCGAGGGGGGATTCTGGGAGCGCACCATCAGTCTGGTGCAGCTGGAGGCCGCCAAGCCCGGACCTGCGGGCTGGTCGGGTGATGTGCCAGTAAGCGGTCACTGACCATGTGGCAGTGGGCTCACCTGCTGGGGTTCAACCTCTACTGGTTGCTGGCGGTGAAGTGGCAGCAGCCGGGCCCGCTGCTGGCAATGTTGCTGCTGCACTTTCTCTTCTCACCCAGCCGCCAGCGTGACTGGCGGCTGCTCCCCATCGCGGTCGCCGGCTGTCTGCTGGATGTGCTGCTCTGGCAGCTCGGCCTGTTCCGGTTCCCGTCCGGTTTTCCCCTCTGGCTGGTGCTGCTCTGGCTCGGTTTTGCCCTGACGCTGGCCCACGGTATGCGCTGGCTGCTGCGCTTGCCTCGCTGGCAGCAGGCGCTGTTTGGCGTATTTGGCGGTGCCTCCTCCTATGTGGCGGGGGCCGCCATGGGGGCAGTAAACTTACCCTGGGGCATCTGGATCAGCACGGCGCTGCTGGCAGTGATCTGGATGTGGTGGTTACCCGTACTCCTGTGGGTAATGGTCAAGCTGGAGGGTGAGTCATGACAAACACCTTTTCGACCGACTCGTTGCTTTTTTCCAAATGGACTAAAGAGAGCCAGCATGAGCTGACAGATCGTTTCTATCTGGTGGTTGCCTGCCAGCGGGATGCGCAGGGGCGGCTGGTGCAGGTGGTGATGCAGGATATCAATACCCTGCAGGAACAGGAGATGGACTGGCATGAACTCGAAGACCCCAATCACTGGCATATGGGGTGGAATTAGCCTCCACCTTGCTGCCCTGAGCCTGCTGGTTGCGACTACCAGCGATGCGACAACACTCCCCTGGCAGAAGCTGCGCCCGGTCGGGCAGGGGCAGATGCATTGGCTCTGGTTCAAGCTCTACGACGCAACTCTGTTTAGCGAGAGTGGTCGCTACCAGCCGGGCCACTATCCACAAGCGCTTACCCTCACCTATGCCAGAGCCATCGAGCGGGACGATCTGCTCGGCGCTACTTCATCCGAGTGGCAGCGGCTCGGTCTTGGCTCTGACGCCGAGCGTCAGCGCTGGCTCGGCCAGCTTGCTGCACTCTGGCCCGATGTACAGGCAGGCGACAAGCTCACCTTCTATGTCGACAAGGGCGGGACAGGCCACTTCTGGTGGCAGGAAAAACCCCTTGGCACTCTGGCCGATCCGCAATTCTCGGCCGCTTTTCTCGCCATCTGGCTGGCTGACAACAGCCGCGATCCCGCCCTGACCCGCCGCCTGCGTGGCCAACCCTGAACATGGAGTCTCTGATGTCTTTCTATCGTGCATACCGCTGGTTGCTGTTGCTCCCCTTTTTGCTGCTGAGTGGCTGTGGTGCCAGTCTCGATGACTATCGGGGGCAGGGGCCAAACTGGGATCTCGCCCGTTTCTTCAACGGCAAACTGGTGGCTCACGGCCTGGTGACCGACCGCAGCGGCGAAGTGACCAGTCGCTTTCGGGTCGAGATGGTGGGTCGTTGGAAGGATGGCAAGGGAGAGCTGTTCGAACAGTTTTACTTTGATGATGGCCGCCAGCAGACCCGTACCTGGTATCTGAGCAAGGGGGTTGACGGTCACTGGCGAGGTACTGCTTCCGATGTGGTGGGAGAGGCGGTGGGTAAAAGCCAAGGGTTCGCCCTCAACTGGCGTTATCAGCTCGATCTGGCGCTACCGGATGGCGAGGTGGTGCGGGTGAGCTTCGATGACTGGATGTACCTGCTGGACGAAGATCGTCTGATCAATCGTGCCGAGATCAGCAAGTTCGGTATCCATCTTGGCGAGGTGATCCTCTATATCGAACGTCAGCCCTGACCGTTAACGCAAGATAACGGCCAGTAAAAAGCGCGCCGATGGCGCGCTTTTGTTTACCGAAAAACCAGAGTCATCAGATGATGCGGTTCTCTTCCAGCATCTTGCGACGGGCCTCTTCCTTGGCCATCTTCTTCTTGCGGTTGTCGCAGGGTTCCGGGCAATCGCACTCTTTCTCGATGCCGACGCTACCCAGACCGCCACAGGAGCCGGAGATGGTCTTCTTCTGGAAGATGTAACCGATAGCCATGGCGGCTATCACCAGCATGAATACCCCGAAGGTGATCAGAAAAATCTGCATCTCTACCTCTTACTTCTTGACCAGATAGGGCTTGAAGGCATCGGAGTAAGCCTCTTCAAAGCCGTTGTCCGTCTTGGTGATCACGAAGATCGCCAGGCCGCGCTCGTTGGCATAGGCCAGGCTTTTCTCGGTCCCCATCACCATAAACACGGTGGCCAGCCCGTCTGCGGTCATGCAGGAGGGGTGGATCACGGTGACCGACACCAGACGGTGCTGGATCGGCTTGCCGCTGCGCGGATCTATGGTGTGGGAGAAGCGCTGACCATCCAGTTCATAGTAGTTGCGGTAATCGCCGGAGGTGGCCACCCCGTTGTCACCGGGCACGATCACCTCTTGCACCGTGCCGGTGCCTGCGGTGGGCTTCTCGATGGCCACGCGCCAGGGGTGACCCTTGCCGTTGACGCCATTGATCCGCAGCTCGCCGCCAATCTCCACCAGATAGTTGCGCGCACCCAGTGACTCCAGATACTCGGCTACCTTGTCCACACCAAAGCCCTTGGCGATGGCGGAGAGATCGACGTAGAGGTCCGGAATGTCTTTTTGCAGGGTGTCGGCATCTACCGAGGTGATGACGTGCAGGTTGCCCAGACCGGTCTTCTGGCGAGTCTGGGTGATCAGCTCGTCGGAGGGGACCTTGGTCGGCTTCTTGTCCGGGCCAAAGCCCCACAGATTGACCAAGGGGCCAACGGTGACGTCCAGCGCCCCCTGGCTCTCACGGCCAATGTGAATAGCCTCTGTGACGACCCGTGCGGTATCGCGGGAGACCACTACCGGTTTGTTGTCACGGCTCTGGTTGAAGCGCGACAGTTCGGAATCGGGGCGATAGGTCGACATCTGATCGTTGACCCGCTCCAGCAAGACATCGACCTCAGCTTGAAGCTTGGCCGGATCGCTGATGGCGCTGTCCGCTACCTTGATGGAGTAGTAAGTGCCCATGGTGCTGCCGGTGATGTGGATCTCCGGTTTGGATTGGACCGTCTCCTGACCGCACCCAGTCAAGAAAAAGGCTAGCCCGAAGGCTAGCCAGGTCTTTACAACACTGTGCATGGATTAACCACCAAAGTCATCCAACAGGATGTTTTCGTCTTCAACGCCCAAATCTTTGAGCATGTTGATGACGGCAGCGTTCATCACCGGAGGTCCACACATGTAGAACTCGCAATCTTCCGGTGCTTCGTGGTTCTTGAGATAGTTCTCGTAGAGCACGTTGTGGATGAAGCCGGTGTAGCCGTCCCAGTTGTCTTCCGGTTGCGGATCAGACAGGGCGACGTTCCAGGTGAAGTTCTCGTTCTCGGCGGCGAGCATGTCAAAGTCTTCGACATAGAACATTTCGCGCTTGGAACGGGCACCGTACCAGAAGCTCATCTTGCGCTTGGACTTCAGGCGACGCAGCTGGTCGAAGATATGGGAACGCATCGGCGCCATACCTGCACCACCACCGATGAATACCATTTCGGCATCGGTGTCCTTGGCGAAGAACTCACCGAACGGACCGGAGATGGTCACCTTGTCGCCAGCCTTCAGGCTGAAGATGTAGGAGGACATCTGTCCCGGAGGGGCAGTCCAGTTGCTCGGGGGCGGGGTCGCGATACGCACGTTCAGCATGATGATGCCGAACTCTTCCGGATAGTTGGCCATGGAGTAGGCTCGGATGATCGGCTCATCGACCTTGGACTCCAGCTCAAAAATCTTGAAGCGATCCCAGTCACCGCGATACTCCTCGGGAATATCGAAGTTCTTGTAGTGCACGTGGTGAGCCGGGGCTTCAATCTGGATATAACCACCGGCGCGGAACGGCACGCTCTCGCCATCGGGGATCTGCAGCTTGAGCTCCTTGATGAAGGTGGCCTTGTTATCGTTGGAGATAACAGTACATTCCCACTTCTTCACCCCGAAGATCTCTTCCGGCAGTTCGATATCCATGTCGGAGCGAACGGTAACCTGACAGGCCAGACGCTCGCCATGACGGGCTTCGCCCTTGCTGATGTGATCCAGTTCGGTCGGCAGAATGTCGCCGCCACCGGATTTCACCCGTACCTTGCACTGGCCGCAGGAGCCACCGCCGCCACAGGCGGAGGAGACGAAGATACCGCTGCCAGCCAGCACGCCGAGCAGCTTGCCACCGGCCGGGCTGGTCACAGCCTTGGCCGGGTCACCATTGATGCTGATTGTCACGTCGCCCGCGGTCACCAGCTTGGACTTGGCGAACAGAATGACTGCCACCAGTGCCAGCAGGATCACGGTAAACATGACCACACCCAAAATAATTTCCATCTATCGTTCCTTTCTGATTGCAGGAAAGCCGATTACAGGGAGATACCAGAGAAGGACATGAAGCCCAGCGCCATCAGACCGGCGGTGATGAAGGTGATGCCCAGACCGCGCAGGCCTTCCGGAACATCGGAATACTTCATCTTCTCGCGGATACCTGCCAGCGCAACGATCGCCAGCATCCAGCCTGCCCCTGAACCCACACCGTAGACCACAGACTCCATGAAGTTGTAGTCACGCTGCACCATGAAGGAGACGCCACCGAAGATGGCGCAGTTCACGGTGATGAGCGGCAGGAAGATACCCAGCGCGTTGTAGAGTGCCGGGAAGTACTTGTCCAGCGCCATCTCCAGGATCTGTACCAGTGCTGCAATCACACCGATGAAGGTGATGAAGCTCAGGAAGCTCAGATCCAGACCGGATACCAGAGCGCCATCTTTAAGCACGTAGTTGTAGATCAGGTTGTTGGCAGGAACCGCGATGGTCTGCACCACAATAACGGCAATACCCAGACCCATGGAGGTCTTTACCTTCTTGGACACCGCCAGGAAGGTACACATCCCCAGGAAGAAGGAGAGTGCCAGGTTTTCGATGAAGATCGATTTAATCAACAGACTCAGATAGTGTTCCATACCTTAATCCTTCGCCTCCACCTGCTTGGGATCCTTGGTGCGCACGCCCCAAATGATCAGACCAATGATGAAGAATGCACTCGGCGGCAGCAGCAGCAGGCCGTTGGGCACGTACCAGCCACCGTTATTCACCAGCGGCAGCAGCTCGATGCCGAACCAGGTGCCGGAGCCCAGCAGTTCACGCACGGTCGCGACGCTCAGCAGAATGGCACCATAGCCCAGACCGTTGCCGATACCATCCAGGAAGGAGGGCAGCGGGGCACTCTTCATGGCATACGCTTCGGCGCGGCCCATTACGATACAGTTGGTGATGATCAGACCCACGAAGACCGACAGTTGCTTGGAGATGTCATAGGCGTACGCCTTGAGCACCTGGTCAACCACGATAACCAGTGAGGCGATGATCGCCATCTGCACGATGATCCGGACGCTGTTCGGGATCTGGTTGCGGATCAGGGAGATAAACAGGTTTGAGAAGGCGGTGACCGCCATGACCGCGAGGGTCATTACAAACGCAGTTTTCATCTGGCTGGTAACCGCCAGTGCAGAACAGACGCCCAGCACCTGCAAGGCGATGGGGTTGTTGCCCAGCACAGGCGTCAACAGCAACTTCTTCATTTCGCTCTTGTCAGCCATTGTTGATTTCTCCTGCACGAACCTTGGCCAGGAAAGGACCGAAGCCCTTGGGACCCATCCAGAAGTCGAAGGTATGCTGTACGCCGTTACCGGTCAGAGTGGCACCGGAGAGACCATCGATCTCGTGCTCGGAGCCCGCCGGAGCATGGCCCTTGATGACGCGCAGCGCCGGCATGCCATTCTGGTCGAACAGTTTCTTGTCCTTGAACAGCGCCTGCCAGGCCGGGTTTTCGATCTCGCCACCCAGACCCGGTGTTTCACCGTGGTCATAGTAGGTGATGCCCTTGATGGTCTGGCCATCAGCGGCAACGGCGACGAAGGCATACATGGTCGACCACAGACCCTGACCGTAGATGGGCAGGATGATGCTGTCGATCTTGCCTTCGGCATCCTTGGCGAAGAATACCGGGATCTGCTTGGAGATCTGACGCAGGCTGGCCTTGTCGTCAGCGGCGGCAAGACGGATGCTGCGGGCCGGATCTTTGGCTGCCTGCTTGGTGTCGAAGTTGTCGGCATCGCCGTCAACAAAGTCACCGGTCGCCAGATCCACCAGACGGGCTTCGATCTTCTCGCCATACAGTTTGGCCAGGTCGCGCTTGGCCACTTCGCTCACATCCACACCGGCTACGGAGAGAATGTTGCTCTGCTTGTCCAGCGCCTTGTTTTCCTGCTGGGTAGAACGCAGGCCCACAGCGGCAACGGATACCACGATGGAACAGGCCAGACAGAGGCCGGTGACCACGCTGACGGTGCCGAGGGTTGAATCTTTATTAAACGCCACGAGCAATCCTCCGCTTGATGTTTGCCTGAGCGACGAAGTGGTCAAACAGGGGAGCAAACAGGTTCGCAAACAGAATGGCCAGCATCATGCCTTCCGGGAACGCAGGGTTGACCACGCGAACCAGCACGACCATTACGCCGATCAGGGCGCCATACCACCACTTGCCTTTGTTGGTAAAGGCTGCGGAGACAGGGTCGGTCGCCATGAAGGCCATACCGAAGGCGAAGCCACCCAGTACCAGATGCCAGTGCCAAGGCATGTTGAACATGGGGTTGGTATCGGAACCGATGACGTTGAACAGCAGGGAGGTGGCGATCATACCGATCATCACGCCGGCGATGATGCGCCAGGAGGCGATGCGCATGTAGACGATCATGGCCGCACCCAGCAGGATCATCAGGGTAGAGACTTCACCGATGGAACCCGGCAGGTTACCTAGGAAAGCGTCCATCCAGCTGATAGCCTGGCCGGTTGCACCGTTGATCAGCGCCATCTGGCCGCCTTGGGCCCACTGGCTCAGGGCAGTCGCGCCGGAGAAACCGTCAACGGCAACCCACACGGCGTCACCGGAGATCTGGCCCGGGTAGGCGAAGAACAGGAACGCACGACCAGCCAGCGCCGGGTTCAGGAAGTTCTTGCCGGTACCACCGAACACCTCTTTGGCCATCACCACACCGAAGGTGATACCCAGCGCAGCTTGCCACAGTGGCAGCTCGGGCGGCACGATCAGGGCAAACAGGATGGAGGTTACGAAGAAGCCTTCGTTGATCTCGTGTTTGCGCACCATGGCGAACAGCACTTCCCAGAAACCACCGACAAAGAAGACGGTGATGTAGATCGGGAAGAAGTGGGTGGCGCCAATCAGCATCTTGCTGCCGATACCGGCAACAGCCGGATCGAGGGAGGCGCCCAGCATGGTAGCCAGGGCATATTGCCAGCTGCTGGCACCAGCAGCCGAGCCCATGTGGGCAATGGCGGCAATCGCCTGGTTACCAACGTTGTACATGCCCCAGAACATGGCCGGGAACACGGCCAGCCACACCATGATCATCATGCGCTTCAGATCGAGCGCATCACGAACGTGGGAGGCGTTGCGGGTAACGCTACCCGGGGTGTAGAACAGGGTGTACGCCGCTTCGAACAGGGCATAGTACTTGGCGTACTTTCCACCCGGTTCGAAGTGGTGTTCCATATTTTCAAGAAGTTGCTTGAAACTCATCGCTTAACCTTCCAGTTCAATCTTGGTCAGGCACTCACGCAAGATCGGGCCGTACTCTGTCTTGCCAGGGCAGACAAAGGTACAGAGCGCCAAATCTTCCTCATCCAGCTCCAGGCAGCCCAGTGCTTGCGCACCGTCGGTATCGCCGGAGACCATGTCCCGCAGCAGCAGGGTCGGCAGGATGTCGAGTGGCATCACCCGCTCATAGTTGCCGATAGGCACCATGGAACGGTCACTACCGTTGGTAGTGGTGGTGAAGTTGATCAGCTTGCCCTTCATCAGATGAGAGAGGGTGGTACGGGTGATAGAGAACTTGTTGGCGCTGGGGTTGATCCAGCCCAGGAACTCTTTCTCGCGACCTTCACCCAGCACGCAAACCTGATTGTGGTAGCGGCCCAGGTAGTCGTGAACACCTTCGGCTTTGGCACCACTCAGGATAGAACCGGAGATGATACGGTTTTCGTCGGCACGCAGCTCATTATTGGTGAGCTGACTGATGCAGGCGCCCAGACGGGTACGCAGCAGACGCGGCTTGAGCACGTTCGGGCCAGCCAGGGCGATCACCTTGTCAGTGAAGATCTGACCGGTGGTGAACAGCTTGCCGAATGCAATCACATCCTGATAGTTGATGTGCCACTGCACCTTGGTGCTGCTGACCGGATCCAGGAAGTGGATATGGGTACCCGGCAGACCGGCAGGGTGCGGACCAACGAAGATCTCTTCTTTGACCTGAGCCAGCGGAGAGTGGGGCAGACTGCCTTCGCCTTTACAGACGTAGACGGCGCCGTCGGTCAGGCGGGTCAATACGGCCAGACCATCGAGGAAGGCCTGCGGCTGTTCCTTGATAATCAGCTCGGCATCGGCTGCCAGCGGGTTGGTGTCCATTGCAGTCACAAAGATGGCGCGCGGGGCAGACGCTACCGCGGGGACTTTGCTGAACGGACGGGTACGCAACGCAGTCCACTGACCTGATGCGACCAGGATCTCTTGCACCTTGCTGCGCTCGAGCTTGGCCAGCTCGGCAGAGGCAAAATGCTCAAACGTCACCTGTTCATCGGAACCGTCGAGGTCGATGACCACAGACTGGAGAACACGTTTGGCACCACGGTTGATCTCTGAAACCACACCGGTGGCAGGAGCTGTGAATTTAACGCCCGGATTCTTCTTGTCTTCAAAAAGATCCTGACCTTTGATGACGCGATCACCTACTTTGACGAACATAGTAGGTCGCATCCCCACAAACTCCTCGCCCAGTGTCGCAACACGGGTGATGGCGGGGCCATCGTAGATTACTTGCTCTGGCGCACCCAGCACGGGGATGTCCAGTCCTCTTTTGATTGTAATCATACTTAATTGCACTACCGTTACGGGAAGAGAGGTTGGTTAGCGCCGAGAAATACATCACGACGGGTGGTTGAATGAGTCGCTGTTGTGGCTGCGCCGGGTGGTCAGGCTCAGCAATTATTCAACATGCGAGGTCACTCAAAAGCGCTTGAGTCTACCACTTAAGGCCCATTTTCTGCCATGCCAAATAGGCAAAATCCCTGCGTCATCACAAAATTAACCTGCAATGAATAACCCCTGAATTCCTTGTAAGCTGTGGTTTTAAAGGTTTTTTTAGTTTAATACCCCCATGGGGGTATGCTTGTGTAAGGCTGTGACTAAGCCGCCAGGGAAAACTGAATTAAATACCTATTTATGGTTGTCAGGATTAGCAGGCTGGCGGCTTTTTGTTTAATTTTTGTTTGTCACCCATAGGGTGGTGGGTCAGAGCAATGGGTGACAGCTAGCCGTTCAGGAGTGCGAGGGGTTGCCAACACAAGCTGGTGTGCGTGGTGCCTTACCCTTCTCCTGCCACTCGCTTGCCGTGTAGGTATGCAGTGCAAGTGCATGGACAGCGCCGGCCAGTTCATCGGCCAGGATGGCGTTGACCTGACGATGGCGAGAGAGAAGGCGCTGACCCGCAAACTGTTCGCTGACGATCACCACCTTGAAGTGGCTCTCAGAGCCCGGCTCCACTCGGTGCATGTGGCTCTCGTTGATCACTTCCAGCAGAGTGGGGGAGAGGGCTGCCGTCAGCTTGGCTTCAATCAGTTGTTGGATGGTCATAGGATCAGCTTCCAGAGTGAATGTCGGGCCATTCTATCGGCTGTCTAGGTGTGGAATAAGCCCCCGCAAAAGGAAAATCGCCTGCTATCCGTTCATTGGCACGCTCCGAACTGGTGAAATTCCTGCTCCTCGCTAGAATAGCGCCACTTTGCGTCGCCCCTGGCGCCTGTATCCATGAATCAAGCCGAGGTTGGACTCTTCCTATGCAAACCCTTCTCGACACTCCCCATTGCCAGCTCACGCTCTACCGCTATCCGCGCCAGAGTCAGGAGACCCTGCAAGCCTGGGATGCGGCTGACGAATATCTGATCAACACTCTGGCGGAGTCCCCCCTCGAGCAGGCGGGCCACGTCATCATCATGAATGACGGTTTTGGCGCGCTTGCCGCCTATCTGCATCCGCACTCCCCCTGCTGTGTCACCGACTCCTACATCAGTGAGCGGGCTACCATGGCCAATTTGGCCGAAAATGGGCTGGATACGAGCGGGATTACCTTGCAGGATGCGCTGGCACCGCTGCCCGATGCTCCTGCGCTGGTGGTGATCAAGGTCTCCAAATATCAGGCACTGCTGGAGCAGCAACTGCTGGCGCTGCGGGAGGTGGTGACACCGGCAACCCGCGTTATCGCTGCCGGCAAGGCGAAGGATATTCATACCTCCACCCTCAAGTTGTTCGAGAAGTATCTGGGGCCTACCCGTACCTCGTTGGCCTGGAAGAAGGCGCGTCTCATTCACTGCGAGCCGCAGGCAGAACGCCCCGCGCTGGCCAACCCCTTCCCGACTGTCTGGCCGTTGGAGGGGAGTGGCATGCTCATCCACAACCATGCCAACGTCTTCTCGCGCACCAGTCTCGATATCGGTGCCCGCTTTATGCTGGACAACCTGCCCATCCACAGTGCCCGCAAGGTGATCGATCTGGGCTGTGGCAACGGGGTGTTGGGGTTATCGCTGCTCGCCAAAGACAGCGAGGTGGAGGTGACCTTTATCGATGAATCCTATATGGCGGTCGCCTCGGCACAGCTCAACGTCGAGCACAATCTGCCCGATGCTCTGCCGCGTGCCCGCTTTATGGTCAATAACTGTCTCGACGGGGTGGCGGTAGGTTCGGCGGATCGGATCCTCTGCAACCCTCCTTTCCATCAGTTACAGGCGATCACCGATCATATCGCCTGGCAGATGTTCAGCGATGCGCACCGGGTGTTGCCTCAGGGGGGTGAACTCTGGATAGTAGGCAACCGTCATCTGGACTATCACAACAAACTCAAGCGCTTGTTTGCCAACGCACAAGTCGTTGCGTCGAACAGCAAATTCGTTATTTTGAAAGCCATCAAACGCTAAAGCCAAAGGAAACCATGATGAAAAAGTCACTCTTGCTGCTGGCCGCCCTGATGCTGGGCGGGTGTGCCACTCATTGGCCGGAGACAGCGCTGCTCAATCCGCAGGTGATCCCCGCCAACCAGCAATACTACTCTGGCAATCGCATCACCATGGAAGGGGTAGACAAGCGTGAGGCTGCCTACGTCTTCTCCATCAAACATAAAGAGAAAGCCCCCGTGCTGGTCAACAGCGAGCGTCCGCTCAATCTGCTGATGGCCGAACGGCTGGCTGAAGGACTGCGTAGTCAGGGTCTCGAAGTGGGCAACAGTGGCACCACCAACCTGACGCTGGTGATCTCCAACGCCGCAGTCAATGTGGAAGAGAAGACCTTTACCTATGTCACCAAGTCCCGCGTCAGTCTGCAGGTGATCGCCGATTTCCAGGGCAACCGTCTGACCAAGCAGTTCAACATGTCTTCCAGCAAGGAGAGCCCGAGCGAGCCAAGCATGGCCGATCTCGAGTCTACACTGAACCTGCAACTGGGTAGCGTGCTGCAGCAGATCATGGCGGATGATGCGCTGCGCGGTTACCTTAAAGGTCAACCGAACGGCGCAGGTGTCTGATGATGAAAAAACTCTGGTTGCTGGCCATGTTGATCGCCCCGCTGGCGTTCGCGGGCCCGAAAGTGAGAATGGAGACCAACCACGGCAATATCGTGGTGGAGCTGGCGTCCAAGCAGGCGCCCCAGACGGTGAAAAACTTTTTGCGCTACGTGGCTGATGGCAGCTATGACGGCAGCATCTTCCACCGGGTGATCCAGGATTTTGTGGTGCAGGGGGGGGGGTATAACCAGCAGTTCCAGCAACTGCCAACTTATGAGCCGGTGGTCAACGAGTCGCGTGGCGGTCTGCCCAACAAGCGTGGCTCCATCGCCATGGCTCGCACCCAGGCGGTCGACAGCGCTACTCGCCAGTTCTACTTCAATCTGGTCGACAACAATAACCTCAACGCCGGTGGCTCTGCGGGTTATACCGTGTTCGGTCAGGTGGTTCAGGGGATGGAGGTGCTGGACAAACTGGCTCAGGTACAGACCGGTTACAGCCCCATTTTGCGTGCCAACGATGTGCCGACCAGCCCTGTCATCCTGAAGAAGGTAGTGTTGCTGGCGGAAACCCCGGCGGACAAGAAAGCCGGCAAGTAACCCATCGCCGGATGCGGTATGTCACCGTGATCCCGTCGCGCCACCATGCAAGGCTCATCCCGTTCGGGATGGGCCTTTTCTCTGGCCGGGCTTCTTGTGTCTATCTCCTTACCCGCCTTGGCTATCTGCCATCAACCTGCCAAAATGACGCACTTTTCCAAAGTCGTCAGGTAGTTGAATATGATCCGCACACCGAGTTGGCGGGAATCGCTCGCTGTTTATCTCGAAGCCCGAGTACTCATTCTCTTTGCCATGGGCTTTTCATCGGGTCTGCCGCTGTTGCTGGTATTTGGCACCCTCTCATTCTGGTTGCGCGAGGCCGATGTCAGCCTGACCGATATCGGTTACATGAGCTGGGTGGCGCTCGCCTACGGCTTTAAATGGATGTGGTCTCCGCTGGTGGATCGCATGCCATTACCACTGCTTTCGAGACTGCTGGGGCGTCGTCGTAGCTGGATGCTCTTCTCCCAACTGCTGATCGCTGGTGCGCTGGTCGGTATGGCACTTTGTGATCCCAAGAGCGGGTTGACTCATTTGGCCTTGTTCGCCCTGCTGGTGGCCTTTGCCTCGGCGACTCAGGATATCGTGATCGACGCCTATCGCATCGAATCCGCGCCCGAGCGACTGCAGGCTGCGATGGCGGCCTCCTACATGACTGGCTACCGGTTGGCGATGATCATCGCCGGTGCCGGCGCATTGGCGCTGGCAGCCTGGTTTGGCAGCAACAGCGGCTATGACTATCGTGGCTGGCAGATCACCTATCTGGTGATGGCCGGTCTGATGTCACTCGGGGTGATTACCACGCTGTTCTGCCATGAACCTGATATCGATCTGGCCGGTCAGGGCAGACAACAGGCAGAGCGCAAGGCACTGCTGCAGGAAAAGGGGTGGCCCGCCCCCTTGGCAAGTGCCGGAGCCTGGGGTTATGAGGCGGTCTGGAGTCCGTTTGCCGACTTCTTTCGCCGTTATGGTCGCTCGGCGCTGCTTATCCTGTTGCTTATCGCCTGTTACCGGATTGCGGATGTGGTGATGGGGGTGATGTCCAACAGCTTCTATGTGGATATGCAGTTCAGCAAGACCGAAGTCGCCACTATCACCAAGGTGTTTGGCGTTATCATGACGCTGGTGGGGGCGGCACTGGGGGGCGTGCTGGTGATGCGCTTTGGCACGCTGCGGATCCTGTTTCTCGGGGCGCTGCTCACCGCCAGCACCAATCTGCTGTTTGCCCTGCTCCATCAGGTTGGTCACAACCTGGAGCTGCTGACCCTGATCATTTCGCTCGATAACCTCAGCGCCGGCATCGCCACCGCAGCTTTTGTGACCTATCTCTCCAGCCTGACCAATGTGGCGTTTTCAGCGACGCAATACGCCCTGTTCAGCTCGGTGATGTTGCTGCTGCCCAAGTTGTTGGCCGGTTTTTCGGGGCAGGTGGTGGAGCAGATTGGCTACAGCGCCTTCTTTGTCGGCACCAGTTTGTTGGGCTTGCCCGTGTTGTTGTTGATTGTGCTGGTCGCCCGTAAAGGGGGTGAGTTGTTCTCAGTTGCTGACAAATAGCAAGCGTTTGCGTAGAATCGGGGGTGATTAGATTCACACTTCCGGATAAAGTTCCCGAGAAGTTGTTTCACCCCCAATTTTATTTGATTAGAATTCCTCTCGCTCCTTGTGGGCAGGCTACGGAAAACCTCAACTAACGCACAAGAGACCAATAAAATGGCCAAATTTACCAAGACTCTGATCGCTACCGGTCTGCTGGCTGCTGCCGCAACTCCAGCCTTTGCTGCTGACTACAGCGGTGATATCCACAAGAATGACTACAAGTGGATGCAGTTCAACGTCATGCACACCATCGACCAGCGCCCTTTCACTACCGGTGAAGAGGACTACAACGATACCTATTTTGAGATGGAGTTCGGTGGTCGCTCCGGCCTGTTTGACCTGTACGGTTACGTCGACGTATTCGATATTTTCGACTCCCGTCACAGCAATAAACACCATGGTCAGAACCTGTTCATGAAGTTTGCACCGCGTATGTCTCTGGATGCGCTGACAGGTAAAGATCTCTCCTTTGGTCCTGTGCAAGAGCTTTACATTGCCAACCTGAACAACGTTGGTGACAAGCAGATGGAAAACCAGCTGGGTCTGGGTGCCGATGTGATGGTTCCCTGGTTTGGCAAGGTTGGCATGAACCTGTATGCACGTCACGCCACCGAGAACCAGTTCTTCACCGAAGAAGAAGGTGAGTGGAACGGTTATCAGTTCTCCATGAACTGGTTCAAGCCTTTCTATACCTTCGGCAATGGCAGCTTTGTCTCCTACCAGGGTTATCTGGATTATCAATTCGGCCTGGATACCCATGACCGTGCTGACCGTACCAGCGACAACCTGGCCACCTTCCACGGTATCTACTGGCACTCCGATCGCTACGCGGTTGGTTATGGCCTGAAGTATTTCATGGATGCCTACGGTACCAAAGATGGCTCCAAAGCCTACGACGGTACCCCGTGGAAGAGCACCGGCTTCAGCCACTACTTCTCTGTTACCTACAAGTTCTAATAAAACTTGGGGAACAAAAAACCGGAGCATTTGCTCCGGTTTTTTTATGCTCGGACGATTAAAGAAGAGGAGAAGGGAGAGCCCTTCTCTCCCATCATCAGTCGCGGAAATTCTGAAACTGCATCGGTTGGCCCAGGTCGGCGCCACGGACCAGTGCCATGGTCTCTTGCAGATCGTCACGCTTCTTGCCGGTGACACGTACTTCATCACCCTGGATGGCGACCTGTACCTTGATCTTGGAGTCCTTGATCAGCTTGACCAGCTTCTTGGCGATCTCTTTCTCGATCCCCTGTTTGAACTTGACGGTCAGGTGGAAGCGTTTGCCGGAGTGAACGGAGTCACCCACTTCCATGGAGCTGTTTTCGATGTTGCGCTTGAGCAGGGCGCCGCGCAGAATTTCAACCATCTGCTTGAGCTGGAAATCGGCATCGGCTTCCAGTTTTACCTCTTCCTTGTTCAACTCGAAGCTGGCTTCTACCCCACGAAAATCGAAACGGGTGGCCAGTTCACGATTAGCGTTGTCGACAGCGTTCAACACCTCGTTCATTTTGACTTCAGAGACAATATCGAATGACGGCATAGCCGAAGCTCCTCATGTTGCGTTATCGGGGGCCAAATCTACCAGAAATACGGCAAATTTGCTGATTTTGATGGGAGTGCTCTGCTAGAATCCCCTGCGCACAGGAAGATTGGACCCGTTAGTGTCCGTTCGCGCTATTTTTCATTTATTCCCGGTAACAGGTTGAGAGGATTGCAACCCTTACCCTGACAGAGTCACATCATGCCAAGCGGATTAAAAAATTCCCGACAACCCGTTATGCCACCTGCAGCGCCCAAGTGGACACTGCTCGGGTGCGGAGCTCTCGGCGGCGTTTTTGCCTCCCTGTTGACCATCAGTGGTCAATCCACTCGAGTCTTGTTGCGTGAGCATCATCAATCTACCCTGCACCCCGGATTTGACTTTACTTCGCTGGAGGGGCAGGTACAGCTGCTCAATATCGAACGTGCATTTGCCAGCCAGCCGGGAAAAATCCAGCGTCTGTTGGTGATGACCAAGGCCAGTCAGGTGGTTGGCGCCCTAGCTCCACTGGCTGGCAATCTGGATGCTGGCGTGCCGATCGTACTGCTGCACAACGGGATGGGGATTGCCGAGAAGGTGGTCCAGATGTTCCCGCATAACCCGGTGATTGCCGGGGTGACCAGCCATGGTGCCATGAAAGCGGGCCATTTCGTGTTTCGTCATACCGGCAAGGGGGAAACCTGGTTGGGGCCATTTAACGAGGCGGCCAAGGCTCATGCATCACTGGCAGATGAGTTGGCGCAGGCATTGGGTCAGGCGGGTTGGGATGAGCAGATAGTGGCACGCCAGTGGCAAAAGCTGGCCATCAACTGTGCCATCAATCTCCTGACGGCCCTCTACAAGCTGAAAAATGGCGAGCTGGCTGGCCCCCGTTTTGCCGATGCCCTGCAGCAGATCTGCGTGGAGGTGGCGGATGTGATGTGCGCCGAAGGAGTTGCAACAACGGCAGAGGAGTTGCTGCGTCGGGTGATGACAGTGGTGGAACTGACCGCTGACAATTACTCCTCCATGCATCAGGATATGGAGCTGGGACGCGAGACCGAGATTGAGGCCATCACCGGCTTCCTGCTGGCCAAGGCTGCCCGGCATGGCATTGCCGTACCGGTCAATCAGGGTCTCTATCAGGCGATTAAAGAGAAGAGTCAGGCCGTCTGATCTTTTACGAGCAAGCAGCAAGGAGGCGAACGTGAGTGTACTGGTGCTGGTGGCCCCCGGGTCGGAAGAGATAGAGACTGTTGCGATTGTCGATACCCTGGTGCGCGCCAGCATCGAGGTGGTGCTGGCCTCTTGCTGCCCTGCCGGGTCTCGGCAGGTGAAGGCATCGCGCGGGGTACAGCTGGTGGCCGATTGTCATATCGGCGAGCTGACCCATCGGGACTTTGAAGCCATCGTGGTGCCTGGCGGTTTGCCCGGCAGCGAAGTGATCCGCGATACCCCGCTGGCCATCGATCTGCTCAAAGAGCAGGCCGCTCTTGGCCGCTGGCGTGCAGCCATCTGCGCCGCCCCTGTGGTGGTGTTGCAACATCACGGCCTGCTGGATGGTGCCATCGTCACCTGTCATCCCGGCTTTCAGCCCCGACTACCGACATCGCAGCTGTCACATGAGCGGGTAGTCAGGGATGAGGCTCATCGCCTTATCACCAGCCAGGGGCCGGGCAGTGCCATCGAGTTTGCGCTTGAACTGGTCCGGGTGCTGCGTGGGGATGAAGTGGCGGCCACTGTCGCTGGCCCTATGGTTCTGCCTTGAGCGCACTCTGCTGCAGAATCAAGCTGGCCATGCTTTGAAAAACGGGCCCCGATCATCTTGATCGGGGCCCGTTTGTTATCTGCCGTTGTCGGTCACGCCATCTTGTCCGGCTCAGTAGTCGTACTGTGAGCACTGTTTTTTGTTGTACTCAGTTTTCCAGCGTGCCAATTCTTGCTCTGTGCCGAGCTTGTCTCCTTTCTTGATGGCCTGTTCCAGTATCTCAATCCGGTCGTACAGCCAGCGGCACTCTGCCGTCGGGTTGTTCTTGCCGATGCCGGTCAACGGTAGCAAACAGAGTCCCAACCAAAGATATTTCATCCCGAACGCTCCTTGTCATTGTGGTAGTAAAGGTCTCCTTGGAGTCTACTATTTTAGCCGCAACGAGAGAGATAGAGCTGCGGTTATCCTTGGGGTAAGATGATGCCATGTCTGTTTATTTATACAGTGGTATGCGCAAGATCATCCATATCGACATGGACTGCTTTTTTGCCGCGGTGGAGATGCGGGATAACCCCGCATTGCGGGAAGTTCCGCTTGCCATCGGTGGGGCGTCCGAGCTGCGCGGTGTCATCTCGACCTGCAACTATGTGGCGCGCCGGTTCGGGGTGCGCTCCGCCATGCCGAGCGCGCTGGCGAAAAAACTCTGCCCACCGCTGGTACTGATCCCGGGGCGAATGGCGGTGTACAAGGATATCTCCCGTCAGCTCAGGGCCATTTTCCTGCGCTATACCGATCAGGTTGAACCGCTGTCGCTGGATGAGGCTTACCTCGATGTGACCCATAGTCGCTGTTGTGGTGGCAGCGCCACCCTGATGGCGCAAGAGATCCGGCAAGCCATCGTCACCGAACTGGGATTGACCGCTTCGGCCGGGGTCGCCCCCAACAAGTTTCTCGCCAAGCTCGCCTCGGAGCAGCGCAAGCCTGATGGTCTGTTTGTCATTCGTCCCGACGAAGTGGCCGAATTTGTCTGTCAGCTGCCACTCGGCAAACTGCCCGGGGTGGGGCGCAAGACTGCCGAGCGGCTGGAGGCGCAGGGGCTATACACCTGCGAAGATGCCCGAGCCTTGTCGGCAGAGGAGTTGTGCCGTCGCTTTGGCAAGCTGGGCGAAATGCTGACGACCCGTATCTGGGGGCTAGATGAACAGCCGGTGCAGGCGCACCGGATCCGCAAAACCATCGGGGTGGAGACCACCCTGGCAAGCGATCTCTGTGACGAAGAGGCCTGTCTGAAGGTATTGCAGCAACTGCTGCCTGAGCTGGAACGGCGATTTCAGCTGGCGTGTCCTGCCGAGCAGGTGATGGGGCAGGGGATTAAACTCAAGTTTGCCGACTTCCATCAGACTACCGTCTATCGCAGCCAGGGGGGCTATCAGGCCGCATTGTTCACACCACTGCTCAAGGAAGGGCTGCTGCGGGCGCAAGGGCGTTCGATACGTCTGCTGGGACTGGTAGTCGGGCTACCGAAGGAGGGAGAAGTAAACCAACTCTCGCTGGATTTGCTATGAGATAGTTAAGTTTTTGTTTATAAAGTCGATAATCTACCTGTATCTGCATGAAGTAGGAATATTGGCATGAATGCTCTTTCTGTCCAGGGACGGATTACCCTGATCGCCGGTTGCTGTCTGTTGGTCACGGCCGCTGCGCTGGTCACCTCCTCTATTTATAACGCGAGCAAGATGCAGTCCCAGGTGCGGCAAGCCACCATGCATGAGGCACAGCTGTCAGCCGAAAACAGGATGAAAGCGATGGGGTCAGAGCAGGCCGCCAAGGTGACCAGCTATCTTGATGAAGCCTATTTTCGTGCCAGTCTGCTGGCCGAGAGCGTGCTGTTCCAGCGCAAGAATGCGGCCGACAACTTCGTTCATTCGGAGGCGCTGCGCGGGGCTATCAATCAGCAATTGCACGATGCGGCAGCCTCATCGACCAACCTGCTCGGCGTCTATGCGGTATTTGAGCCCGATCAGCTGGATGGGGAGGACAGCAACTATCAGGGCTCTACGGAACTGGGCTCAAATGACGAAGGACGCTTCTCCAGCTATTGGGCCTATGACAATGGCCAGCTGGTGCCCGAGGTGCAGAATGAGGATGTGCTGACTGACGAGAGCCCGACCGCTGCCGGTGGGGTTGAAAACGAATGGTATCGCTGCAGTATACGTACCCGGGCCCTCTGTCTGCTGGAACCTTATCTCGATGATGTTGGCGACAACAAGATACTGATGACCTCGGTGACAGTGCCCTTGCTGGAGCAAGAGCACTTGCTGGGGATGGTCGGTGTCGATATCTCTCTGACCACCTTGCAGAATCTGGTCTCTTCCATGGACAAGGAGCTCTATGACGGCAAGGGAAAGATATTGTTGGTCAGCCACGATGGGCGTGTGACCGGGGCGGACGAGTTCGCCGTGACGCCGGGCGAGAAACTTGCTCAAACCAATCAGGAGCTGGCTGGTGAATTGCGAGGGTGGCTTGCTCAGGGTAAAGAGCTGACTCGCTGGAGCCGTGACGGTTCCCTGCTGCAGACCTTTGTCCCGGTCTCCATGCGTGGCACCGACCGTAAATGGGGCATCTACATTGAACTGCCACGGGCCGTAGTGCTGGCCTCGGCCCAGCAACTGCAAGATGAGCTGGCCAGTGAGGCCAATCGCAGCGTGGTCTCGCAACTGTCGATCGGGGTGCTGATCTCGCTGGTGGCCCTGAGTTTTATCTGGTTGATGGCGCGCCAGATTGTGGCGCCCATCCGCGCCGTGGTTGCCCGCCTCAAGGATATCGCCAGCGGTGAGGGGGATTTGACCCAGCGTATCGAGATCCAGCGGCAAGACGAAATCGGCGAGCTGGCCAAGTGGTTCAACAGCTTCCTCAACAAGTTGCAATCCACCATCAGTCAGGTGATTGATACCGTCTCCGGTACGCGCAACAGTGCCGAGCGAGCCGCGCAAGTGGCCGAGCGCACCAGCAGTGGCATGCAGGCCCAGTATCAGGAGATCGATCTGGTGGCGACGGCATTTGAGGAGCTGAGCGCCACCGCGTTGCAGGTCTCCGGTAATGCCGGCTCGGCGGTGGCGGCTGCCAACACCACTGATGCCGCGGCGCAAGAGGGCAAATATGTCGTTGCCGACACCCAGGAGGCGATGCGCAAGCTGATGACCATTATCAACGATGCCCAGCCGGTGGTGGAGCGGCTCTCCGCCAACAGCGACAACATCAATGACATTCTTATCGTGATCCAGGGAATTGCCGAGCAGACCAACTTGCTGGCGCTGAATGCGGCTATTGAAGCGGCGCGGGCCGGTGAGCAGGGCCGTGGCTTTGCCGTGGTGGCCGATGAGGTGCGCAATCTGGCGGGTCGTACCCAGAATGCCATCGTCGAGATCCAGACCCTGATCAGCCAACTGCAATCCGGTACCGGCGCCGTGGTCAAGGCGATCCGCGATGGTCATGGACAGGCTGACGAGACGCTTGCCAAGGTGGATCTCTCGGTGCAGGTGCTGGAGCAGATTATCCAGTCGGTCTCCACCATCCATCAGATGAACGAGCAGATTGCCCGGGCGGCGCAGGAGCAGAGTCGGGTAGCAGACGAGATCAACCGCAACGTCAGCAACATTCGAGATGTGAGCCACACCATCCGGGCCGAGGCGGCGACCTCCGCCGAAAATGGTCGCGAGCTCTCTGCGCTGGCGGATAAACAGCAGCAGCTGGTGGGGCAGTTCAAGGTATAGAAGGGATGAAAAAAGGCGCCATCCAGCTGGAGGCGCCAAACACATTCAGATGACAGACTGGGTCAAACCGGTGAGATTTGAGCCCCTCTTCCCGCAGAGGAAGAAACACAACACCACAATCACAGTCGAAAGACTCACTAAAAACACATGTAAACCAACACGTAGTAGAAAATGTGAGCCATATGACGACTGATTGCTGGGCGAATTATGTTTATTCACTGGTCGACCCGCAACCGACAAATTATAATGCGCCCCATTAGAAAAACTCATCGTCGGCTGGTGTCATGTCTCGTCGTTTACCCCCGCTCAATGCCCTCAAGGCCTTTGAAGCAGCGGCTCGTCACTTAAGCTTTACCCGCGCAGCAGAAGAGTTGTTTGTGACTCAGGCTGCCATCAGTCACCAGATCAAGGCGCTGGAGGAGTATCTTGGCATCAAGTTGTTCCGCCGCAAAAACCGTTCCTTGTTGCTGACCGAAGAGGGGCAGGGCTATTTTCTGGATATCAAGGACATCTTTGCCTCCATCTCGGAAGCGACCGACAAGCTGCTGGCCCGCAGTGCCAAGGGGGCGTTGACTGTCAGTTTGCAGCCGAGTTTCGCCATCCAGTGGCTGGTGCCGCGGCTGGTCAAGTTCAGCGAGCGCCACCCCGATATCGATGTGCGGATCAAGGCGGTCGATCTCGACGAAGGGTCGTTGACCGACGATGTAGATGTGGCCATCTATTACGGGCGCGGCAACTGGCCGGGTCTGCGCTCGGACAAGCTGCATACCGAGTACCTGATCCCGGTCTGCTCCCCCTTGCTGCTGACCGGGCCCAAACCGCTGCGTACGCCGCAAGATTTGACTCTTCATACCCTGCTGCACGATACCTCCCGCCGCGACTGGAAGGCCTGGTTCCGCCAGCTCGATATCGATGCCCCCAACGTCAATCAGGGGCCCATCTTCAGCCACTCCACCATGGTGATCCAGGCGGCGATCCACGGCCAGGGGGTGGCGCTTGGCCACAGCGTGCTGGCTCAGCCCGAGATTGAGGCTGGTCGCCTTATCTGCCCGTTCGAGCAGGTGCTGGTGAGCAAAAATGCTTTCTATCTGGTGTGCCAGGAGCAACAGTCGGATCAGGGCAAGATCGTTGCCTTCCGCGACTGGATGCTGGAGCTGGTGGAGCAGGAAGAGGCGCGTCGCAGGGCAAGGCTCGCCGATGCCTGATGTGATCCGCGAGGGGGCAATTGATGCCCCCGTTCGCATTTTGCTGGCCCACGGGGCAGGTGCAGGGATGGATCATGCCTTTCTTACCGAGTTGTCACGCCTGCTGGCTGGCCCCGACAGCGAAGTGGTGCGCTTCAACTTTCCCTACATGACCAGGCGAGCCCAGGATGGCAAGCGCCGCCCACCTGACAGGGTGCCTGTGCTGCTCGCCCATTGGCGCGACATGATCCGCGAGTTTGCCCATCCACGGCTGTTTCTGGCGGGCAAGTCGATGGGCGGGCGGATGGCGGCGGAACTGTATCGTGAAGGCGAGGGTGAGATGAATGCTGCAGGATTGCTCATTCTCGGGTATCCTTTCCACCCTCCGGCCAAGCCCGACAGCTGGCGAGGCGAGGTACTCAAGCATATTGCAGTGCCAACTCTGCTGTTGCAGGGGGAGCGCGATACCTTCGGTAGTCGCGCCGAACTGGCCGATTTCCCCTTCTCACCCGCCGTATCGGTCCATTGGTTGACCGATGGTGATCATGGTTTCAAACCGCGAAAAGCCAGTGGCGTGAGTGAGCAGGAGAATATGCAGCATGCAGCTGCGGCCATCAGCCATTTTGTGGCCCGGCATGGATAGCACGATAGGGTTGGTTTTATTGCCAGCCGTGATGAGAGAGGGATTGTGAGGATGCAGATCCATCGACATTGGCTGATACTGGCCGGTCTCTTCGGGTTGACGGCCACCATGCTGGGGGCTTATGGCGCCCATGGATTGGCGGCGACCGGCATTACACCCGAGCGTCTGGCGGCATTCAATACCGCCGTGCAATATCAGTTTTTTCACGCATTGGCCCTGCTGGTTCTGGGCTGGTGTGATGTGCGTAGCAAGGTGATCCAGCTGGCTGGCACCGCTTTTGTGCTGGGGATCATCGGATTCTCCGGCAGTATTTACGCCATGGTGCTGCTTGGCAGCAAGGGGCTGGGGTTGATTACTCCGGCCGGTGGCCTCTGTTTTATGTTGGGATGGGCGGCCCTGATCTGGGCTGGCTGTCGTCTTGGAGGAAAAAATGAATAATCTGCTGCTTTATTGCCGCCCCGGTTTTGAGAAAGAGGCGGCTGCAGAGATCACCGAGCGTGCCGGTAACATGCAGTGCTACGGTTTCGCCCGGGTCAAGGACGACAGCGGTTATGTGATCTTCGAACTGTATGACGAGGAGCAGGCGGACCTGCTGGCTCGCAAGCTGCCATTCCGGGAGCTCATCTTCATCCGCCAGATGCTGGTGGTCACCCATGAGCTGAAGGATCTGGATGTCGCGGACAGGATCTCCCCCATCCTTGAGGCGGTGAGTGACTACACCATTTGCGGTGATCTGCGGGTCGAAACCGCGGATACCAACGAAGCGAAAGAGCTGTCGGCCTTCTGCCGCAAGTTCACCGTGCCGCTGCGTCAGGCGCTGCGCAGCAACGAGATCCTGACCAAGAAGGAGACGCCAAACCGTCCGGTGTTCCACGCCTTCTTCATGGCCAATGATCACGTGTTGCTGGGCTACTCCTATTCGTTCAACAACTCCGGATTCCACATGGGGATCCCGCGCCTGCGCTTCCCGGCCGATGCGCCGAGCCGCTCCAGCCTCAAGCTGGAGGAGGCGTTTTACGTGTTCGTGCCGCGGGAAGAGTGGGATGTGCGTCTCTGCTCAGGCATGAAGGCGGTGGATCTGGGCGCCTGCCCGGGTGGCTGGACCTATCAGCTGGTGCGTCGTGGCATGATGGTGACGGCGGTCGACAACGGCATGATGGCCCAATCCCTGATGGATACCGGTCAGGTCAAGCATATCCGGGATGACGGTTTCGTCTGGCGTCCGAGCAAGAAGAACACCTACTGGCTGGTGTGCGACATGGTCGATAAACCGGCGCGGGTCGTTCACATGATTGCGGACTGGTTCCGTGAGGGTGACTGCCAGGAGGCGATGTTCAACCTCAAGTTGCCGATGAAGAAGCGTTATGCGGAATCGGTACACAACATCGAAGTGCTGCGCGAGATGCTCAAGGAGATCGACAACGCGTTCGTGATCCAGGCCAAGCAGCTCTATCACGATCGAGAAGAGATCACCGTGCATGTTTACAACAAGTACTGGGTCTCCAAACTCGAGCCCAAGGCGTGATGTAGCCGTTCAGCCCGTACGATAAATACCAAGACCGACAGGGAACCCTGCCGGTCTTTTGCTATTCAGGGCTCGAAAAATCAGAAACGGTAATCGAGGCGCAGGGAAGATTCGTCGTCGGTCACCTTGATCTCTATCTGCAGCGGGATGGTTTTGTCGACCGGATTGAATTGCATCTTTATCCCGTCTCCTCTCAGCCTGAGGGCGGTGTTCATTCCGCCAGCCTTAAACTTGACCTTGGGTCTGAAGCGTTCGACCGACAGACTGACGCTCTTTTCCGGGGTCAGATTGAGCTGCGGGTAGGAGGTGATCTTTTGATTACCAAAGTTGTCGGTGGAGACTTCAATACCAAACGACAGGGGTTTGGGCGCTTTTAGCAGGTCGTTGGTATTCAGGCTCGAGCGCCATACCTCGGTGGCAGTCCGTTTTTCCTGCTGTGGCAGTTTGGCAGTTTGGGTCTGTTGATCCTGCTCGAAAGCACTTGCAGTACCACACACCAGCATCAGACCCGAAACCAGATAGCACCCGTATCCCTTCATGAAAAACACTCCCTGTTCTTCTTCTCTATTGAACATAGTTGCTGTTCGGGGAGTGGCAAAGGATTCGGAAATATAAAAAAGGGAGCCGAAGCTCCCTTTTAAAATCAATGAATTAACTCACAGGCGATCGATGATGGCCTGGGTGAATTCGCTGGTGGAAGCCGTGCCACCCAGATCGCGGGTGACCCGATCACCGGATTCGATGGTGGCTCGTACCGCCTCGCGGATCCGCTCTGCTTTATCCTGCATGCCGAGGTACTCCAGCATCTGGATGGAGGCTAGGATCACCGAGGTCGGGTTGGCGATATTCTTGCCTGCGATATCCGGTGCCGAGCCATGCACCGCTTCGAAGATGGCGGCGCCATCGCCGATGTTGGCACCCGGCGCCATGCCAAGGCCGCCGACCAGACCGGCGCAGAGATCCGAGAGAATGTCGCCGAACAGGTTGGTGGTGACCATGACATCGAAACGCTCCGGGTACATCACCAGATTCATGCAGGCGGCATCGACGATCATCTCTTCGCTCTGGATATCCGGATAGTGGCTGGCGATTTCACGGGCTACTTCGAGGAACAGGCCGGAGGTCGACTTGAGGATGTTCGCCTTGTGGATGATGGTGACCTTCTTGCGCCCTTCCTGACGAGCCAGCTCGAAGGCGAACTTGACTATGCGCTCGGCCCCTTCGCGGGTGATGATGCTCATCGCCTCGGCGCTCTTGTTGTCATCACTGCGCTTTTGCCCAGCGCCCGAGTACATGCCTTCGGTGTTTTCACGCACAGTGATGATGTCGATGTTGTCGTAACGGCTTCTGGTGCCCTTGAAGGAGATGACCGGGCGCACGTTGGCGTAGAGGTTGAACTTCTTGCGCAGGGAGACGTTGATGGAGGTAAAACCGCCGCCGACCGGTGTGGTCAATGGTCCTTTCAGGCTCACCTTGTTCTTCTCAATCAGATCCAGGGTCGCCTGGGGCAGCAGCTCGCCATGCTTTTCGAGGGCAACCAGACCCGCATCAGCGTATTCGTACTCAAAGTCACAGCCCGCATGGGTCAGGATCTGGATGGCTGATTCAATGATGCTGGGGCCGATGCCGTCGCCGGGGATCACGGTAATTTTTCTTTTGGACATGAGAGGGTTCCACTTCCAGGGTATAGGGGAGGATGGGGCTGCTTTATAGCATTTACTCAGCAAACCAACCACATTCCTTTACATTCTACTCACTTTCATCAACAGCGAGGGTGAGTCTCGTCATGGTTCGCGCCCTTGCTTGCATTTTTGTTCGGCCATTTAGTCCGGCTGGGGCGGGTAGCGGATGTCCCGCAGGTTGAATCCCAGCGGAATATCCCGCTGCAAGCGCACCAGCCGCTGGGCCAGCAGGGCCTCATCCTGATGCTGGCGCAGCTTGAGCAGTGGCTTGGCGGCATCCTCTTGCTGGCAGGCTTCGAGCATGGCTGCCAGGTTGCCATATTGCTGCAACAGCTGGGTGGCGGTCTTGGGGCCGATCCCCGGAACCCCCTTGATATTGGAACCGCTGATACCGGTCAGGGCCCAGAAGTCGACCAGCTGATTAGGCGCTACCCCATATTGCTGCTGGACGAAGGCGGCATCCAGCCAGCGTTTGTTGAAGTAGTCGCGCACCCGGATCTGCGGGCAGATCAGTTGGCAGAACCCCTTGTCGGTGGAGATGATGGTCGCCTGATGGCCATGGCTGGCGATGCCGCTGGCGAGGGTGGCGATAAGGTCATCCGCTTCATCGGTCTCGGAGAGCAGAGCGTCGACCCCGCACTCCCAAAAGGCACCCTGCAGGGGCGCCAACCCCTCACGCAGTTCAGGGGGCATGGGGGTTCGCCCCTCCTTGTAGGCCGGATAGACCTCCTTGCGCCAGCTGTGCACCTCGCCATCAAACACGGCAATGACATGGGTTGGCTCGCTATTGGCCAGCAGCTTGCGGCAGGTATTGATAAGGTTGGCGCGGGTTGCAACCAGCGCCTGGGCAGGGGTCAGTGCCTGCTGGGCCTGTACCGCGTGCAGACGGCGAATGAGGTTGAGAGCATCGATGATGAGCAGGTGTGGCCGGATAGTTGACATGGGGCACTCTTGGCGGTCGGGACGCCCCATTGTAACAAACCGCTCGCCTTATGGGGGATTGATGGCGGTCGGGAAGGCATAGCGCCAATAAAGAGGGGCGCCGATGCGCCCCTCTGTCGATGATGTATCTGTACCCTAGCGGACGATTTCGTAGCAAGGCACATACTGACTGCCCGGCAGCTTCATCCGCTGCTGCTTGACGAAGCTCTCCAGCAGCTTGTCCATCAGGTGCATCAGCTCCTTGTCGCCGTGCAGCTTGAAGGGGCCCTTCTTCTCGATGGCGCGAATGCCCCCTTCCTTGACGTTGCCGGCGACGATGCCGGAGAAGGCACGACGCAGGTTGGCGGCCAGCAACTGGGGCGGCTGGTTGCGGTGCAGATCCAGACTGGCCATGCTGGCGTGATCCGGTTCGAAGGGGAGCTGGAACTCCGGCTCAATTTTGAGGGACCAGTTGAAGGAGTAGGCATCACCGACCGATTTGCGGTATTCGCGGATTTTCGGCATCGCCTCCTTCATCACTCGGGCCACTTCCGGTGCATCGCCAACAATGATCCGGTAGAGCTTGGTCGCCGGTTCACCGAGGGTCGCCTTGATGAAGTCGTCGATGGCTCGGAAGTAGTCGGCACTCTCTTTCGGGCCGGTCAGGATGATGGGCATGGGTTGTCGTTCGTTGGCCGGATGCATCATGATGCCGAGCAGATAGAGCAGCTCTTCGGCGGTGCCGACCCCGCCCGGGAAGATGATGATGCCATGGCCCAGACGCACGAATGCTTCCAGCCGTTTCTCGATATCCGGCAGGATCACCAGCTCGTTGACGATGGGGTTGGGCGGCTCGGCCGCAATGATGGAGGGCTCTGTGAGGCCGATGTAGCGCCCGTTGCGCACCCGCTGTTTGGCATGGCCGACGGCGGCCCCCTTCATCGGGCCCTCCATGGCTCCCGGGCCGCAACCGGTACAGATGTTCAGCTCACGCAAGCCCAGCTCGCTGCCCACGGCGCGGGTGTACTGGTACTCGATCTCGTTGATGGAGTGGCCACCCCAGCAGACGATCAGGTTGGGATCGGCGCCAGGCAGGATCACCTTGGCGTTGCGCAGGATGGCGAACACCACGTTGGAGATATGAGTCGAATTGGTGAGGTTGACCAGTCGGTTCGATTCAAGCTGGTTGGAGACATAGAGAATGTCGCGCAGCACCGAGAAGAGGTGCTCCTGAATACCACGAATGATCTCGCCATCGACGAACGCGTGCTCGGGGGCGTTGAACAGTTCCAGCTTGACCCCGCGCTCGCGCCGGATCACATGAATGTCGAATGATTTGAAGCGCTCCAGGATCTCCTTGGAGCTGTCGGTATGGCTGCCGGAATTGAGCACCGCCAGCGAGCAGTTGCGAAACAGTTGATAGATATCGCTGGAGGCAGTCTGCTTGAGGCGATCCACCTCAAGCTGTGACAGCAAATCCATGCTGCCGACGGGATTGATGTGCGTAATCATAGGTTCCCCTTTACTCACTTGTTATCGTTGTGTTTTTTCCCTGGGGAGAAAAGGGATGCCATGTTGCATCCCCTGAGTTTGATAGTAGTGGCAACGGAGGGGGGAGGGAAATAGGGCGACGACTGTTCGCTGTTTTTTTAGTCACCACTCAGGCCAGTGTCACTTGATCCCGACCTGCGTTCTTGGAGTGGTAGAGCGCTCTGTCCGCCCGTTCGAACACATCGGAGGGGTTGTCACCATCCTTGAACAGGGTTGCGCCGATGGAGATGGTGATCTCCACCTTGGCATCGCGAAAACGGAACGGGATGCTCTTGATGGTCTGGCGCAGGGTTTCCAGCGGCTTCTGGAACTTGTCCGGGTTGATATTGGGCAGCAGCACCACGAACTCTTCGCCGCCGAAACGGGCGATGAAGTCAGTGTCACGCAGGGCGCTCTGCAGCGCTTTGGCAACAACCTTCAACGCCTTGTCACCGGCCATGTGGCCATAATTGTCATTGATGTTCTTGAAGTGATCGATGTCGATGATCGCCATGCAGAGCGGAGTGCGGTAGCGAAGCCAGCGTTTGAACTCCTGCTCCAGCCGCTCGTCGAGGGCGGCCCGGTTGTGTACCTGAGTCAGGCTGTCGAGGAACAGCTTGTGCTTCTGAATGGTCAGCCGCTTCTTGTATTCTGCGGTCTCATCCTTCATCAAGCGCAGCTTGGACTCCATGGTGGAGAGGCGGGTGAGCAGGTGACGCTCCCGTGCTGCGGTACTTTCCCGTTCTTGCAGCAGCAGATTGATGGCGCCCATATGGCCGGAGATGGCACGCTTGAGCGCATCGATTGAGTTATGGCTGGCCAGGGAGTGGTCGATCGCCTGCAGTTCGCAGACCAGAGCTTCGCGGGTTTCACGGGTTTCATTTTGTAGCGCACGCCCCTCATCGAGGGATTCGGTAAAGCCGACATGCACTGCTGACAGGCTCTCGTTGAGGGAGCTGAGAAAGGCGCGGGAGGCTTTGCGCTCCTCGCGGGTGCCTTCGATGATAAGTTCGATGACCTGCATACAGGTCTCTGCCAGCATGGCAGGATTGATGCCGATCAGCAGTTGACGGCGGATATCCCCGAGGCTCTCGCCAATTGAACCGGCGAAATCAAGTTCGGTGATCAGCCGCTGCAGTTCGTCTGCGATACGCGCATGATCTTTGAGGTCAAACGGCTCAACATCAGGTTGGGGTTCACAACCGGGCTCGCTCTCTTGCTGTTGGGGCGCTGAAGAGCCGGACAGTGGCTGGCTTGGCAGCAGCTGGATCTTGATCGCCTGCTGATAGAATTCAAGCAGGCGGATCACCTTCTTTTGATGATCGGCAATACCATAGCCGGCGGGGCTTTTCAGAAATTCCTTGAGGGATTTTCGGGCCTCTTCCGGGAAGCCCTTGATGGTTTTTAGCTGTTTTGAGCCAAGATCAATGGCTGCCTGGGTCAGGGTGAGCGACTCTTCCAGTGCATTGCTGTGCTGCTGCAGCAACTTCTCGATGGCAAGTAGCTCTGCATCCAGCGAGGTGAATGCGGGATTGCTATCCAGTCTCTGCTTGAGCTTGGCGAAGCGATTGTCCAGCTCACGATCGAAGCCGCGGCAAGAGAGCATCAGCTTGTTGATAAACTGGATGCCACGAGCTCGCTCTGCATCGGAAAAGGAGAGAACGCCGTCGAGCTCCAGCTGTTTTTGCTGGAGGGATTCCCTGAGCCTGGCCAATTGTCCTGCTACGGCAGCGATGTCATTCATTATCAGGTCGCCCTGTTGTCATTATTGTTTTTGGTGTTGGATAGCAACAGTGGCCGAACCCGAGGTTGAGTGTCGTCTGTTATCTATTATTTGCCGGCTGGCCTTCAGCCGCTTGCATCCTTGCGAGGCTGGGCCAGTTAACCCATTGCTTTTCATGAGAAGAATTGACTTTTACCAGCCCCTTGTCAATTGCCATCAAGCCGCATTGCCACACATCCCCATTAAAAAATGCAGCCTGCTGGCAATCGATGGCGGCGAGCTCCAACCAGGCGTTTTGCCGGTATTTTTCACTGAGCTGAATGGCTCCCGAAAGGGCGAGATAGCAGAGGTCGAACAGGCCATTGTGATCGAGCGCGGTCGCCGCCTTGGGCAGGAAGGGGTGGCTGACAATCCCCAGGCTTATCTGGCGATCAAGCTCGTATTGGCAAGGGAAGGCGGCGATTGCGGTTAGCAGGTCTCCCGCAAGTTGATGCAGGTTGGTCACGTGGCGCTGTGGCACCACATACAGCATGTGCCCTTCCCGCAAGTCATAGATACGGCCATCTTGCGGGGTCAGGGTATCCATATAGATGCCGAACGCCTGCTCGATTTCACGGCTGGCCTGATAGCCGTGGCGCTCCAGCGTATTGACCAGGAAGGGTACCCGGAACAGCAGATAGTGCAGCTTGTCATCGAATTCACTGTGCTCTTCGCTCAGATACCAGCGCTCCGATTTCAGCTGGCGTTTTGCCATCTCCCGCGGCCAGCGATTCATCAGCCGCTGCCAGTTGGCAAGTCCGGAGCGGGGTTCGATCAGCAGGGCCTCGCCAGTGCGTTTCAGTTGCAGACGGGCGGTACGCAATTTTAGCCAGAGGGTGAAGAAGAGGTAGATGAAGAGCGCCAGCAGCAGGCTGGTGGTAATGCTCGACCAGAGATAGCGCTCCTGCTGGTGCTGGCTGTTGTTAAGCTGCTGCTCCAGCTCCTTGATGTGTTGTACCCGTTCAACCTGGACATAGTTGTCGCGGATCGCAGCCTGCTCCTGATCAATTTCCTGCTGGCGAACCTCTTCTCCCAAACGATGGAAGCGCTTGTAACTGTCGAGGGCCTGGTGCAGGTATCCCTTCTGCTCATACGCAAGTGACAACAGGCGGAATACTTCGTACTGGCGGCGAGTGTCGCCTACCTGATTGGCCAGTGCCCGGGCATTTTCCAGCTGCAGGATGGCGATGGCCGCCTCCTGCTTCTTCAGATAGAGCTCGCCGAGCAACAGCAGGGTATCGATCAGCGGCTCTTTGGCATCGCCCAACTCGTGGGACTGCCGGGCTGCATTGAGGTAGTTGCCGGCCAGCGAGAGGTTACCGCTTTGCAGATAGGTTTTGCCAATCTCGTACTTGAGCAGAGAGGCCTGCGGCCGACTGCTTCCCTCATCGAGCAAATCCAGCGCATTGAAGAAGTAGACCAGCGCCATATTGAGGTCGCCCTGATCACGGTTGAGTCGGGCCAGCACGATAAGTGAGTCGCATAGCAGTGACGGATTGCCGATGGAGTGAAAATAGTTGGCCGCTTCATTGGCATATTGCAGCGCTTTCTGGGGCTCCTGCTCTTGCTGATAGAGTTTGACTATCTGGTTGGAGAGCAAGCCGAGAAAGAGCGGGTCGTTGAGATTCTTGGCCTGCTGCTGGGCATCGATATATTCACCCAATGCCAGCTGGGGTTGTTGCAGCACACGATAAAGGTCGCCGCTGATGGCGCTGACCCAGGCGCTGGCAAGAGGATTGGCGGCTTTGGCAGCCCAGATCCTTGCATCCGCCAGATGGGTCTTGGCGTCTTCAAGATGCTGATTTTCAATCTCGTAGCTGGTGCGTTGCAGGCGGCTATAGATCTGTAACTGGCTCTGTTTGAGGTCGGGACGGGCCAGCTGTTCGTCCAATTGTTCCAGCAGGATACGGCTGTTGTTCTGGCCATCTTGCCTTAGCCCCTGGCTACGGATTTTGAGATAGAGGGCGTGGGCCTTGAGTTCGGGTTGGCGCTCTCTCTCCGCCAGCTCCATCGCCTTGTCGAGGGTTTGCTGGGTAGCTTGATATTGGCCAAGCTGGATTCGGCACTCCCCTTCAAGCAGGTGTGCTCCGATGGTTTGCGAAACGGTGCTGTAGCTGAGCAGAGGCTCGCGATAGCCGAACTCCTGACGATTACTGATGATTTGCTGGGGATTCTTGGCCGCACGCGTCAGAAAGGCGGAGGTGATCTGAACACATCTGGCAGGGTCGGTCAGCACCAGTGATTGGGCCTGTTGCAGATCCAGGGATAGTTGCTCCTTGTCCAGATCCAGATTTGGAGCGGACAGAGAAGACATCATCATAGCCAGAAAAAACAGTTGATTCATTGGATTAAGGACGGCGCAGAGGTGTTGGCATGTTATCCAAGCCCACCCCTGCGAGTCCAGCGTTTACTGATGGTGTGCTCAGGCTCCTTTGTAGCCGGATGCATCAAGGCGCCAGCAGGGTTGAGATAGCAGGGCGCTGTGGTGTGATACCGGGAAGCCCTTTATCAACGTCTGCTCTTATTGACGGATCAGACGCAGGTTGGTTGGCACGGCTTCGAAATCGGAGCGGAACGGGTTGATGTCGAGGCCGCCGCGGCGGGTATAGCGTGCATAGACGGTCAACTGCTCAGGCTGGCAATAGTGCTTGAGGTCGATAAAGATCCGCTCGATGCACTGCTCGTGGAACTCGTTGTGTTGGCGGAACGAGATGAGGTAGCGCAGCAGCTTCTCCCGATCGAGTTTCGGCCCCTTGTAGCGGATTACCACGGAGCCCCAGTCGGGCTGGCTGGTGACCAGGCAGTTGGATTTGAGCAGGTGGCTGTGCAGAGTCTCTTCAACCTGCTCGCTGCCGACCGCCCCTTGCAGCAGGGACGCATCAAACTCGTAATTGTCTACCTCGATATCCTGCTCATCAATGCACTCGCCGGGCAGCAGGGCAATCTGGTGCGGCGCCTTGTCGAGGGGGAACAGGGTCACCTTGACGGTCTCACCGGCACAGGCACTCAGATCCTTGGTCAGCATGGCGGCGACTGCCTCGATAGAGTCGCAACGGGTCTGGTTGAAGGAGTTTAGGTAGAGCTTGAAGGATTTGGATTCGATCAGGTTCGCACTGGTGGCCGGAATGGCCACTTCACCCACCGCCACCATCGGCTTGCCCTTGGCATTGAGCCAAGAGAGCTCATAGAGGGTCCAGACATCGCAACCGCTAAAGGGCAGGTCATCGCCCAGCTGGAGATCATCCCGGTTCAGGCTACGTGGAACCGGCTGCAGCAGGGAGGGGGTGTACTGGCTGATGTAATCGGATTGCTGGCCCAGGCTCAGGCCGGTCAGGGCGCTGGCCCCGGCGTATCTATCTTGTTTGCTCACAGGGTTGCTCACGTAATGTGCTCATGATGAGTGGAATGAAACGGGCCATTGCAGGGCCGGATGGTTGCAGCCGCTTGGCTTGGGCGTCGGCCTCTCTGTATCCCGGGTTCTGTTTCCCGGGTCACTAGGTCGGCTGGCAACCTTGTCTGTTACCGGGTTTGGTGGTGCAATAGCGGACTTTGCCAGCAATTGTGGGGATTTTCGATGTCGGATCAAGTTTTGTCTGCCCTGGAGCACTTTTTTGCCCGCTGGCAACGGGATGGCGAGGCCAGACGAGGCCTGCCCCTGTGCGAGTGGGAGGCGGACTGGCGTTCCCCCTGCCAGCTTGGTGAGCCCGCCGATGGTCGGGTGGCCTGGCGTCCTCACCATCGCTCCGAGCCCGCCGATTTTACGGCCATGGCCGATGCCCTTGAGCTGACAATTCATCCCAGCGCCATTGCCCTGTTCGGGCACTGGTTCAGCCGCCCCATCCCCTGCCTCTTCAAGGGGTTGCGCCTTGAACTGATCCTGCCGTGGAACGAGGCGGATCTCGACCTGCTCAAGGAGAACCTCATCGGCCACCTGCTGATGCTGCGCAAGCTAAAACGAACCCCCTCCATCTTCATTGCCACCACCCGCAACGAGATGACGCTCATCTCCCTTGATAACGAGAGTGGTCAGGTGTGGCTGGAGTGGCTCGATTCTGGTCGCCGTCTGACGTTGGCGCCCTCCTTGCCAGCGTTTTTGGAACGGCTGGAGACGTTACCGCAATAGCACCTGTTCGAGCCAAGGTTACTCATCGGAGCGAAAAGAGCCTTGCCATGCGGCAAGGCTCTTTTTTATGGCATCGTGTACAGGGAACGCGCTTAATCCTTGAAATCCCAGGAGAGGTTGGAGACCAGACGGCAGCTGTCGCACTTGAAGTCGAAGATCTCGTGCAGTGGCTCTGCCAGCGCCCACTCACCGCCACAGCTGGGGCAGGGGCGCGCCTTCTCCTCGGCAGCGCTCAGCCCGCCCACCCGATAGAGGTAGTAGTAGGTGGGGATGCCGCTCAGCACTTCCAGCCGCTTGGCCAGATCGGTGCCGCGCCGGTAGAGGCGGCTGCCCACTTCGCCGATTTCGTGCAGCGCCGCATGTTCGGCGATGGAGCCGTTCATCTGTAACTGATCACACGCCTCCCAATCCTCCTGCCACTTGATGATCTGTTTCTGATCGCCGTTGGCGACCGCGGGCAGTTGGTAGAGCGGAATGGGGGCGAAGTGGTCGCCACAGCGCAGCGGCGAGCAGGTATGCAGGAAGCTGGTGTAGAGCAGCATCCAGCTCGGCCGCTCGCCCTGCTGGCCGCAAGGATCTGTGCTGTCGGAGAGCAGATCCGCCCCCTGCAGCTGGAGTTTGGGCGCCAGCAGCCCGGCCTGATTGAGCTGCTGTTCGGCCAGCTTGACCTGATCGCTCTGGTTGTCGGGGTGCAGGCTATCCTGCTCCGGGCAGACCACCCGACTGACGAAATAGCCGTCGTGCATGCTGGTGGGGAACTCCCGCCCGAGGATCTGGCCCTGATAACGCAGCATGTCGAGGTAGTTGACGATGGCCCGCTCGGCGTCGCCAAGGGAGGTATCGCGGTAACACTCAAAGCAGAGTTCGACGATATACATGGTTCAGCCTTGCCCCTGCTGGAGGAGCAGGTCGGTCAGGCGATCCACCTTCTGTTCGATGCGTGCGAGCTGTTCGGCGAGTTGCTGCAGGGTGAGCTCCGGCGCTGGCTGGGGCACAGCCTCTGGCAGGATCTCGCTCTCGGCGGTCGCAACTGGCTGCTGCTTCCACTGGCTCAGCACTTTCAGCAGCTCGGCCATCGGCACAGGCTGGGTGAGGCGGGCCTTGATCATGGCAGTGGTGGGCGTCAGGCCCTTGGCGGCCAGCTCGTTGGCAATTCGGATGATCTCGTGGGCGGACATAAGCATGCTCTGGGTGAGAAGGGGGGATCGATATCGGGGCGGGATCTTAACCAAAGCCGGCAGGGGAGGAAAGGGGCGGGCGGCTTAGCGGGGCTGGCGCAGCATCACATCGAGCTGGTCGATCGCCTCGCACCAGTCGGAGTCGTTCCACAGGGCATCGCGCAGGAAGCTGGCCTGGGCGGCATTCCAGAAACCGGCCTCCGGCAGCAGGGTTTCATTGTCGAGGTGATGGTCGTGCACAAAGCGGTGCAGGCTCAGCTCGTCGTTGGCCATCCCGAGCTGGGCAAACAGGGCTGGCAGATCGTGGACAAGGGGTTCCATCTCGTCTCTCCCTTTGTTTAATCCCTGAGATTATAGACAGGCACAGCCATCGGGCGCAGAGACGAGATTGGGGATCAGGCAGAGGGGATGCGATGGGGTGGCAGATCAACGCCCACGATGTGCAGCCCCTGCATCTTGAGGGTGCCCTGATAGTGGCTCTCGCCATCGCTGGAGAATTCAAACTGATAGTGGGTCAGCAGCCGCAGGGGATTGCGGGCCAGCTCCCGCCGGTTGCGGGCCAGCGACAGCAGTTGCAGATCATGGTGCTGGCAGTAGCGGCGCATGTATTGCCAGGCCACTTCTGCCTGTTGGCGTTGCAGCCAGAACAGGCCGGCTACGGCAATCAGCAACAAAATTCCGAGCATCTCTCCCATAGGCGGGCTTCCTTATCGTGATGTCGATAACCGGGAGTCCTGCTCGGTACTCCCGATCTCCTTTTCTATTTCCCGCCGTGTTGCCTCGTGGCGTGAGGGTGAGGCGAGGGGTCAGGCCGAGGCGAACAGACGGCCGATGGCCTTGCCCAGCGCATCGCTGCGGTTGGGGTCACGCAGTCTGGCCAGCATATCATTGCGCAGGGCCGGTAAAGTGACCAACTCGGCAAAAACCTGATTGAAGAACTGGGTCGGTTGCAGTGCCAGTTGTTCCAGATAGTGGCTGAGCAGATTGGCATCTTTCAGGTCGGGCCAGAGCCGGCCAGCAATGGCGAGCAGCAGCGCCGGGCTCGGCTGGGTTTGCAACAGGGTCAGCAGCTTGTTGGTGCGCAAAGAGCTGCCGGGACAGGAGGCCATCGCGCGGCAGAGGTAGGCCAGGGTCTCCGGGTTGGGGGCGGCGCACTCCTGCTCCTTGCCGATCCGCTCGAGCAGGGCGCCTTGTACTGCCGGCGGCAGCGGGGCGTTTTCAAGGCTCTGGCAGAGTGCATAGAGCGGCTCTTGCGGTAGTTTGGGCAGCGCCTTGCAGATCAGCGCCAGATTGCGCTCATCATGGAGTCGCTCGGCCAGATCGGCAAAGCCCTGCAGCCCCAGCGTTTGCCAACCGGTGTCGTTGGGGGCGGCCAGATAGTGGCAGAGGGCATCGTAATAGGCGGAAGGGGCCTGCTCCAGCTGGCGCGCCAGCTTGGCGTGCAGACTGGCCATTTTTGCCTCCGCCGGGCGGAAGGTGTAGGGATTGTCGGCCAAGCGCTGGGCCTTCTCTTCATCCAGATCGCCGGTGAGCTTGTAGCCCAGGGTTTCCACCACCTGATCCATGAACAGCTTGGGGCCATTTGACATCAGCAGGCCGCGCTCATCGAGGGCAAACTTGAGGAACCAGAGGTAGTGGCGAGACTCGCTCGGCTGGAAGAAGTGCACACCCAACCAGGCGTGCTGTTGCAGCGGCCAGGGGTAGGGCTCTTGCTGCTGTTCGATGCGCACAAAGGTGTCGCTGGCCAGTGGCCGCACCTGGCGGCCCATGTCAAACAGCTGGAACTGGGTGCCAGCCTGAGTCAGAAATTCGGTCAAGGTATTGATGGCAGTAGGCGTCGCAGACATGGTGAGATCCGGCTAATGGTGATGCGGGCCGATTATAAGGCCCTTGCCGAGGATAGCCAGTGGCAGCAGACGCGCGTTGCGGCAGATATCAACATGGCAGCCATGCGGGGGGAGGTGTATAGTATCGCCCTTTTTTAAAGTCGGCAGGCCGCGCTGGCTGCCGTGTATGTCGACGAGCAGGCTTAATCGCCGGTGCTGCGCGACCGAATGTATCGGCATCCTGGCTGACCCTGTCGGGTCAGCGGATCAATCTGTGGTTATGAGGAAGAGAGCGAGATGAATCAATATTTGCTGGTAGCTGGCCTGTTGGGGGAACTCACCGCCGAGTTGCAGCGCCTTGAGCGCTGGCAAGCTGACCATCCCGGTGACGAAGCCCTGGCAAGCACCCTGCCTTTTTGTGTCGATACCCTGAGCTTTGATCAGTGGCTGCAGTTCGTGCTGATCCCGCGCATGGAGCAGCTGGTGATGTTGCAGGCGCCGCTGCCCACCAGCGTCTCCCTTTATCCCATGGCCAGCGAAGTCTACAAAGAAGATCTGGCCGAAGCTGAAGCGCTGCTGCGCCTGATCGCCCGCTTCGATCTGCTGCTCTCCGGCAAAGTGATAGAACAATGATGCCAGATCAAACCCGAGAAGAGAGTGACCTGAAGCTGACCCTGCTCTATCAGGATGAGTGGCTGGTGGCGGTCAACAAGCCGTCCGGTCTGCTGGTGCATCGCAGCTGGCTCGACAAGGGCGAGACCCGTTTTGCCATGCAGATGACCCGGGATCTCATCGGCGGTCGCCATGTCTATCCGGTGCATCGCCTCGACCGTCCCACCTCAGGCGTGCTGCTGTTTGCGCTCGATCCGGTGATTGCCCGCGCACTCACTGAAGCCTTTACCCAACGTCAGGTACACAAGGAGTATCTGGCATTGGTGCGTGGCTGGGCGCCCGAGCAGGGGGTGATCGACTATCCCCTCAAGGAGCAGTTGGACAAGATTGCCGATGCCATGAGCAACCCGGATCGCCCGGCGCAGGATGCCGTCACCACCTTCCGTCGCCTGCATCAGGTCGAGCTGCCCCACGCGGTCTCCAAGAAGCACCCTACCAGTCGCTACAGTCTGGTCAGATTGTTCCCGAAGACCGGTCGCAAGCATCAGTTGCGCCGCCATATGGATCACCTGTTCCACCCCATCGTCGGGGATACCACCCACGGGGATGGTCGTCACAACCGTTTCTTTCGCGAGCACTTCGGTTGCGAGCGGCTGCTGCTGGTGGCCCGCACCCTGAGCTTTACCCATCCGGTGCTCAAGGTGCCGATGCGGATCCAGGCGCCACTCGGTCAGGATGTGCTGCGCCTGTTTGCCGAGCTGGGCTGGCCCGCCAGCGAGAGCGACTACTAAGCGCCTGATGCTCAGCCTTGAATCGGTGGCATCTGACGCCAGCTTGCTGATAGAGTTGCTCAAAAGAGTGACTCAAGCAGGGAGAGGAGAATGGCGCAGATCGATATCGTGGTAGGAACTGTCTACGGCGCAGCCATGCTGGTGGCCGAGACCTTGGCAGATGAGCTGGAACGCAAGGGGCATCACTGTACCCTGCACGAAGAAGCACGGCTGGCGGACATAGACCCCGGCCGTTTTTTATTGCTGGTCAGTGCCACCACCGGGCAGGGGGACATTCCACCCAATCTGCAGCCTTTTGCCAGCGAGCTGGCCGACAAGGCACCTTGGCTTAAGGGATTGCGTTATGCCCTGATTGCCATGGGGGACAGCAGCTATGACCATTTTTGTGGCGCGGGCCGTCGGCTGGACGGATTGCTGCAAGAGTTGGGGGCCACGCGAGTGATTTCCCCGCTGGAGCTGGATGCCACCGTGCACGATGAACCCGAACAGGTGGCACTCAGCTGGCTGAAAAAGTGGGATATTCAGCCCTGAATATTCTCTTGAATAGAGCCATATCAATCCCCTGAGCCTTAAGTAGCAGGGGATTGTTATTTGCACAAAAACCATCTCACTCTGCAACGCATATTTCCCCTGGTGGCGGAGGGGTATTTTCCCCTTTTAGCATTCCATTGCCGTAATGGTTTCACGCGCACCGCAGACCCGTCATCCAAATAAAAGTTCCATCTTGAAAGCGATCTCAGTCATGTTTTTGTCATTCGAACGTAAAATAATGACTTTAGTTCTATCGCGAATTAATTAATGATAACGCTTTCAGAGTTGTTGTTGTTGTGTGTTTTTCTTGTTTTCTGGATTTTAATTGCGCAGTTGATGGCTTTTTTACTTGTTGTTGTTGTGGAGATCGTTTGCCGAGCGATTTGTCGCCATTTTGTGAGTCGCTTCATATTTGTCGTGAAATACGCTCCCTATAATCAACCTCGGTTATCACCAACAGGATTACATGGTGATAAGAAGTTGAATATTCAGGATCACACTCCTCACTGCGGGAAATAAGGAATATGACAATGAAAATGAAGTGGCTCCCGATTGCAGCAGCTGTTACTGCCGCCCTGGCTTCCCAAGCCGCCTTTGCCGTAGATTTCCACGGTTATTTCCGTTCCGGCGTCGGTGTTTCCGGCGACGGCGACATGGTTAAATACAACGTCAATAAAGTTGGCCGTCTTGGTAACGAAAATGATACCTACGGTGAAGTGCAACTGGGTCAGGAAGTATTCAACAAAGATGGCAAGACTTTCTATGTTGATTCCATGTTTGCCATGGCTTCCAACGGTTCAAACGACTGGGAAGGTACCGGTACTGTTTGTAACTTCGATGCCAAGCAGTGCAATGGTGATTCCGACTTCGCTCTGCGTCAGTTCAACGTACAAGCCAAAGGCTTGCTGAACTTTGCTCCTGAAGCAACCCTGTGGGCTGGTAAGCGTTACTATCAACGCCATGACATCCACATCTCCGACTTCTACTACTGGAACATCTCCGGTGCCGGTGCTGGTATCGAAGGCATCCAGGCTGGTCCGGGTAAAGTATCTTTCGCATGGGTACGCAACGATCGCAGCGCTGCCGATGTGTTTGGCCAGTACACCCAAACCGGAGTGGATGGCAACGGTAACCCGACCTATCAGAAGAATGAAGATCTGAACGTTAACACCTTGGATCTGCGTTATGCCGGCATCCCGCTGTGGACCGATGCGTCCTTGGAACTGGGCGTTGACTATGCTCTGGTCAATGAGACCAACGATCAGAAAGCACTGAAAAAGAATCCGCAAGATGGCGTGATGCTGACTGCTGAACTGACCGCTGGCATCCTCGGTGGTTTCAACAAAACCGTGCTGCAATACGGTACCGAAGGTTACTCCAAGACCATGGCTTTCTATGGCGATGGTTCCTGGTACGGCGCTGAAGCCAAAGACGGTGCTGACGGTTTCCGTATCATCAACTGGGGCGTTGTTCCGATGGGCAACTCCTGGGAGATGGGTCACCAGCTGGTTTACGGTGTAGGCAACGAAATGTGGGACGGCAACGACAAGTGGGAAACCATGTCTGTTGTTGTTCGCCCGATGTACAAGTGGGATGACTTCAACAAGACCATCTTTGAAGGCGGTTACTTCAAGGACAACAACAAGTCCACCAATGGCAGCGAAGACAAAGATGCCGGCTACAAGCTGACCCTGGCTCAAGCCTGGTCTGCTGGTTCCAGCTTCTGGGCCCGTCCGGAAATCCGTGTGTTCGCCTCCTACCTGGCTAACGACGAAGACAAGAAAGTCTTCGAAGGCAATACCTCCAAAGACACCTACCAGTTTGGTGTTCAAGCAGAAGCTTGGTGGTAAGCAAAAGTTTAAGTTAAGTTAGTGACTGCCCCCTTATGGGGGCAGTTTTGTTTCGCCGGATCACGGCCACCGGATTATGGAGATAAGAAAAATGAAACGGGTAAAGATGTCTATTGCAGCCGTAATCACTGCGCTATTAACCGGTTGTGCCGGAAACATGGTTGTTCCTCTGCAAGAACATGGCTCGATCTTGAGCGATGCAGATCAAGCCAAGCAAGCGTTGGCCAAAGCCTCAAGCTGCTGTGTGGCGTTTAAAGATTTCAGTTATGCCCCCTTGCCTGAAGGTGAGACCTTGCTGGCCATTGATGGCAAGCAACCCACTTTTCAGTTTGATGAGGGGATGAGTTACTTTGCTGCTTATCGCTTGCCGACCAACACCGGCAATCTGGCGATCAGCCTGGCATCACAGGTGAGTAAAACCGTGATGGTGCCCAAGGTCATTATGCTGGATGCCGAGTTCAAGGTGACTCGGGTCCTGGGTGAGTCAGTATTCAGCTATCAGCCTGCTCACTTGCTCGATAACGACCGTATTGAAGGGCGTGTTTTTGTTGATCGCAGCATGCCTGGCAACCCGGCCAGCGAAACATACATGATCGTTTATGCGCCCGCGGATAAGCTCTCAGGCAGCACAACAATCCTGCATCCATCAAAAGCGTTTGCTCGTGCTAATGGTACCGTTGAGCCTGATATCAAGGATCCGGTGATCCCGCACTCCCCGTGGGGCTTGGTGCAGATCAAAGTCAAAGATATGGCCCGTGGAAGTGGTCTTGAAGCGGTATTCAAACCCGAATATGCCGACAAGGTGGCTATGAGCCAGGGTCAGCAGGTTGCAGCGATAGCGACTACCGCAGCCGTTACCACAACTGCAACAGCTGCGGTCGCAGCCAAACCTGCTCCTGCCATGTTGAGTGAAACTGAAGCCTTCTATCAGAGCCAGATCGAAAAAGCAGTCAAGGCGGGGGATATCGACAAGGCGATGAAGCTGGTGAACGAGGCCGAGCGGGCTGGTTCAACCAAAGCAAAAAGCGTGTTTATTGATGCGGTCAAGCGCTCGCAACAATAGAGTAATACGACCGTTTGCTGGTCAGATATATTTATTGAGGCCTCCCTTGTTGGAGGCCTTTTTAATCGGTAGACTGTAATAAATAAAAATCACGCCGTTACATTCTGTTACAGTGGGTTGCTATTTGATGTAAATGGCATTATTAAAATACAAAGTGAAACTGCTATTTATATGTCTTTGTAATAGAGTGATAATGCGGATTATTAATTTCTATTAGATGCGTTTTTTAGCCGCTAAACAAGTTGTGATCTTCCCTCCAAATTCAATATTCCCCCGCCTTCGAAAGCAGCAATTTATGACCCGCTGGGTTATATTCTGATGGTCAAAATAAACAAGCCCGACTCGAAGATATCTGAATGAATCAGTCCTTATTTCATCCAGATAGATCGTTCAGGGACGACAATCCATTCAGGAGCGCACACAATGTTCAAAAATGCTTTCTCTAATCTGCAAAAGGTTGGTAAGGCGCTGATGCTGCCAGTATCAGTCTTGCCAGTCGCAGGTATTCTGCTGGGGGTGGGTGCTGCCCACTTCAGCTGGATGCCGGAAATTGTCTCCCAATTAATGGAGCAAGCCGGTGGTTCCGTATTTGGCCAGATGGCCCTGCTGTTCGCAGTGGGTGTTGCTCTGGGCTTTACCAATAACGACGGTGTATCCGGTCTGTCAGCCATCGTTGGCTACGGCATCATGGTCGCAACCCTGAAGGTCATGGCACCTGTGATGGGTGTTGAAACCATCGAAACCGGCGTGCTGGGTGGTATCCTGGCCGGTGGTATCGCTGCCTGGGCGTTCAACCGTTTCTACAAGATCCAGCTGCCAGAGTACCTGGGCTTCTTCGCGGGCAAACGTGCCGTACCCATCATCACCGGTTTCCTCTCCATCGGTCTGGGTGTGATCCTGTCCGTGATTTGGCCGCCAGTGGGTGGTGCCATCGGTGCCTTCTCTGACTGGGCTGCCAACCAGAACCCGGTACTGGCCTTCGGTATCTACGGCGTGGTTGAGCGCTCCCTGATCCCGTTCGGTCTGCACCACATCTGGAACGTACCGTTCTTCTATCAGGCTGGTACCTGCGTCAACGGTGCCGGTGAAACTGTTCACGGTATCATGACCTGCTTCCTGACTGCTGATGACGCTTCCCGCGCTGCCGGTAACGGTTTTGGTCAGCTGGCTGGTGGCTACCTGTTCAAAATGTTCGGTCTGCCTGCTGCTGCGTTCGCCATTGCTCACGCTGCCAAGCCGGAAAACCGCGCCAAGATCGTTGGTATCATGGCCTCTGCAGCCCTGACCTCTTTCCTGACCGGTATCACCGAGCCGATTGAATTCTCCTTCCTGTTCATCGCTCCGGTTCTGTACGCAATCCACGCTGTACTGGCTGGTCTGGCTTATGTGCTGACCAACTCTCTGGGTATCGTACACGGTCACACCTTCTCCAACGGCTTCATCGACTTCGTGGTGCAATCACCGCGTGCCGACAACATGCTGCTGCTGGTTGGTCTGGGTCTGGTTTACGCGGCTATCTACTACGTCGTATTCAGCTTCGTTATCCGTGCCATGAACCTGAAAACCCCGGGTCGTGAAGACGAGACTGCTGAAGAGGCCGTTGGCCAAGGCAAAGACGAGATGTCTGCTGCTCTGGTTGCCGCCTTCGGTGGTAAAGAGAACATCGCTTCTCTGGATGCCTGCATCACCCGTCTGCGTGTTGGTGTGAAAGATGTTGCCAAGGTTGACCAGGCTGGTCTGAAGAAACTGGGTGCTGCCGGTGTGGTAGTGGCTGGTTCCGGCGTTCAAGCCATCTTCGGTACCAAGTCCGACAACCTGAAAACCGACATGGACATCTGGATGAAGAGCAACTAATCCTGTTGCCTGAATATCAGCGTGTTTGAAGAGGGAGGCGAAAGCCTCCCTCTTGCTATTTCTGGTTATGGATCGTGCGAGTCACAGCAGGTCGAACTCGGCAGGAGTCTCGTTACCCAAGATGCGATGTGTAACGGGATGCCCTATGTCGGCACAACCGCTGGTGTGCCTCGCTCGACTTATCGCATGTCATCACCTGATAAACCTATATAAAGTCAGCCAATAAAAAGAGCGCCACATTGGGCGCTCTTTAAGCAAGAGGGGGAGGGTTAGAGTTTCTCCAGATCCCGTTCGATTTCGCTGATCTTGTTTTGTACCACTTTTTCCAGATGGCGCAGGTCGCGCAGGATCTTTTGCTTGATGTCCGGGTCGGCCTGCTGATGGACGCCCTGGGTCAGGTTGTCCAGCTCATCCACCACATATTTGAGGTTGGCGTTGATCTCGGTGACATCCTTGTACTCATGGGTACCGGAATCGACCAGCATGGTCTTGCGCTGGCGTGGATACTTGAATTTGACACTCTTGGCGAAGAACTCGCCTTTCTGCTTCTTGAAGTAGATCTTGAGGATGTCGTGGTTGGCCTCCTGGCGCAGGGTATAGCTGTCGACGGAGGCGGGATCCTGGATCCCCAGGCTCTTCAGATTCTCGTACATCAGGCTTCCTCGGTTTGAAACGATCCTGTCCCATCCATCTTAACCGATGCCTCATGGCTTGCCTGTGACAGGGGCGCCAAAATGAAAAGGGCGCCATCAGGCGCCCTTTCATCACAGCAATGCTGATTACTCGTCGATGGAGCGCAGCAGGGCGTTGATGCCGACTTTGGCACGGGTTTTTGCATCGACCTTTTTGACGATCACCGCCGCGTAGAGGCTGTATTTACCGCACTTGGAGGGCAGGGAGCCGGAGACGACCACGGAGCCAGCCGGTACGCGGCCGTAGTGGATCTCGCCGGTTTCACGGTCATAGATGCGGGTGGACTGGCCGATGAAGACGCCCATGGAGATGACGGAACCTTCCTCGACGATCACCCCTTCAACCACTTCGGAGCGGGCACCGATAAAGCAGTTGTCTTCGATGATGGTCGGGTTGGCCTGCAGCGGCTCCAGTACGCCGCCGATGCCGACGCCGCCGGAGAGGTGGACGTTCTTACCGATCTGGGCGCAAGAGCCGACAGTGGCCCAGGTATCGACCATGGTACCTTCGTCAACGAAGGCGCCGATGTTGACGTAGGAGGGCATCAGCACGGTATTGGGGGCGATAAAGGAGCCTTTGCGAGCTGTTGCCGGCGGCACCACGCGCACACCCGCTTCCTTGAACTGCTCGGCGGTATAGTTGGAGAACTTGAGGGGAACCTTGTCGTAGTACTGGGCATCGTCGCCCTTGATGATGCCGTTGTCGTTGATGCGGAAGTAGAGCAGTACCGCTTTCTTCAACCACTGATGGACAACCCACTCACCGGCGATCTTCTCGGCAACCCGTGCTTTGCCGGAGTCCAGCAGGTCGATGGCTTGCAGGATGGCGGACTTGGTGGCGCTATCCACGGAGCCCGGAGTAATGGTGTCGCGGCGCTCGAAGGCCGCTTCAATGATCTGTTGCAACTCGGTCATGACAGGTTTCCTTTAAAAAATTCTGTTTGTTGTATCACACTTTTCCGACTGTTTTTAAGGGGTTGACCGGAATTCTTCCGGCCAGCGGCCATTTCTTCATCCAGTGTGCGCCAACCAGTTGTTTGGTATGGCAAAAAACGCCCGACAATCAGCCTCTTTCGAATCACTCTTCGCTTAATCCAGTACCGACTGCTGGGGATTGAGCTGGTGTACCAGTCGCTCTTCCAGCTGTTTTTGCTGCTCGGCGGTCAATGGCTCGCCATCGAGGCTGGTCAGGCTGAAAAAGTCCTCGACCCTCTCACCGAAAGTGGCGATTTTGGCGGCGTGTAGCGACAGTCCGCACTGCTGGAAAACCGCACCGATCCGCGCCAGCAGGCCGGGGGTATCGAGGGCAGTCAGCTCCATCAGGGTGTGACGGCTCTCCCCTTTAGTGGGCGAAGAGCGGGGCAGGAAGACTACCCGGGTCGGTACGCTGAACTGGCGGTGGCGGCGCGACAACGGCTTGCTGCGCAGTACCAGCTTGCCCGGCTCCTGCAGCGCTTTCTCCAGCGCCTTCTTGATGGTGGCGGTGCGGTTGGGGCTGATGGGCTCGCCGCTCGGCTCCAGCACCACGAAGGTATCGAGCACATAGTTGCTGCGCGAGTTCATGATCTGGGCGTCGTGGATGTTAAGGTTCTTCTGATCCAGCGCCGAGGCCACGGTGGCAAACAGATTCGGCGTGTCGCGGCAGTAGATAAACACCTCGCTGCCGCCGCGGGTCGGGTGTTTGCCGATGATCACCAGCGGTGCCGGATTGTCGCCATGCTCGATGATGTGGCGGCAGTGCCAGGCGATCTGCTCCGGGCTGTGGCGCAGGAAGTAGTCGGCCTTGAAATCGGCCCAGAGCTGGTTGATCGCCTCTTCCGATACATCCCGTTGCGCCAGCAGTTGCTTGGCCTGACGCTGGTTTTCTCGAATGCGCAGCCGCATGTCGGGCGGATTCTCCAGCCCCTGGCGCAGCGCCTTCTGGGTCGCGAAGTAGAGCTCCCGCAGCAGGGTGCCCTTCCAGTCGTTCCACAGGGTATCGTTGGTGGCGCAGATATCGGCCACGGTGAGGCAGTAGAGCAGGTCGAGATGCTGCTCGTCGCGCACCTTCTGGGCAAAGTCGGTGACCACGTCGGGATCGTAGATATCGCGGCGCTGGGCGGTAACCGACATCAGCAGATGGTGGCGCACCAGCCAGGCGACCAGTCGGCTCTCGTAGCGATCCAGACCGTGCAGCTGGCAGAACTCCAGCGCATCGACGGCGCCCAGTTCCGAGTGATCGCCACGCCGTCCCTTGGCTATATCGTGGAACAGGGCGGCGATGCTGAGCAGCTCCGGTTTGCGCAGCCGGGTGAAGACCTCGTGGCAGAGCGGGTGGCTCTGGCGACTGGCCGGATTGGGGAACTGGTGGATGTTCTTGAGCAGCCGGTGGGTGTGCTCATCCACCGTGTAGGCGTGGAACATGTCGAACTGCATCTGGCCGACGATGAGGTTCCATTGCGGCAGATAGGCGGCGAGGATGCCGTATTTGTGCATCAGGGTGAGCGGCAGGCCGATGCCGTTGGGGTGGCGCAGCAGCGCCATAAAGAGGCGACGGCAGTCGGGCAAGTCCTGCAACCAGCAGTTGAGTTTGCGGCGTGCCTCGCGCAGCTGGCGCAGGGTGGCCGAGTGGATGCCCGCAATCTCGGGATGCTGGGCCATCTGATAGAAGAGGCGCAGGATAGCGACCGGTTCACGGCTAAACAGCTCCGCATCCACCGCATCGATGAGGCGGCCACGGAGCTGGAACTCGTCGGAGAGGCGGCGCACATCCATGGCGGTGTTGCCGAGGATCGCCTCGTCAAACAGCTGCAGCAGCATCTCGTTGAGCTCGGAGACCCGCCGCACCGTCTGGTAGAAGCGCTTCATCATCTGCTCGACCGGGGTGTTGCCTTCCCCTTCGAACCCCAGCATCTGGGCCACGGTGCGCTGGCGATCGAACAGCAGGCGGTTATCTCCCTTGTTGATGGCCATGTGCAGGGCAAAGCGCACCTTCCAGAGAAAATTCTGGCAGTCGAGCAGCTCGCGATACTCGGCGCGATTGAGAAAGCCGTGGCTGGTCATCTCGAACAAGGTGGTGGCGCCGAAGTGGCGGCGGGCGACCCAGGCGAGGGTCTGAATGTCGCGCAGGCCGCCCGGATTGCTCTTGAGATCCGGCTCCAGCTTGTAGGCGGTGCCGAGAAACTGCTGGTGCCGCTCCGCCTGCTCTTGGCGCTTGGCACGAAAGAAGGCTTCACTTGGCCAGAAGTGCTGGGGGCCGGTGGCCTCTTTCAGTTGCCGAAAGCCCTCCTGGCGACCTGTGATGTAGCGGGCCTCGATGAGGTTGGTGGCGACCGTAATATCGGCGCGCCCCTGCTCGAGACACTCCGCCACGTTGCGCACCGCCTGACCCACCTCCAGCTTGAGATCCCACAACAGGGTGATGAACTCGCCAATGCGTAGTCCCAACACTTCGTCCAGTTCGTCGCCGTCATAGAGGATCAGCAGGTCGATATCGGAGTGGGGGTGCAGCTCGCCGCGGCCATAGCCCCCCACCGCGATCAGGGTCAGGTCGCTCTTGTCGAAGCCAAACTTCTGCCACAGGCGGCAGAGCAACTGATCCATGTATTCGGAGCGGGTGGCAACCAGCTCGATAATGTTGTCGCCGGCATCAAAACGGGCGTGCAGCCAGCCGAGAAAGCGGCTCAGGTACTCTTTGCAGTTGTCGCGGGTGAGCTGATCATCGGGTAACAAATGGGGGGAAAGCAGGCTGGCGTCCATGGCATCTCACACGCAAGTGGCAGGCAAACGGCTGAAACAGAAGTAAAAACCCCGGCGCTTTGGAAGTTCAGGGCCGGGGTTCGATGTTAGCTGTGTTTGATGAAGCGGTCGATAGTGTCATCGGGGCGCAGGGTGAGCACCTCGCAGCCATCCTCGGTCACCAGCAGGGTGTGCTCCCACTGGGCGGAGTCGCCGCCATCCTTGGTGGTCACGGTCCAGCCATCCTTCGGATTGACCTTGCAGTGATACTTCTTGCTGTTGACCATCGGCTCGATGGTGAAGCACATGCCTGCTTTCAGCTCCAGCTTGCCACTGTTGCGGTAGTGCAGGATCTGCGGCTCTTCGTGGAACTCGGCACCGATGCCGTGGCCGCAGTAGTCACGCACCACGGAGAAGCCGGCCTTCTCGACGATGGGCTGGATCACGGCGCCAATTTCGGTGATGCAGGCACCCGGACGCACCTTCTTGATGGCAGCGTAGAGGCTCTCTTGCGCAACCTTGCAGAGCTGGCGGCGCAGCGGGGTGGTTTCCCCCACGATGAACATAGCCGAGGTATCGCCGTGGTAGCCATCCTTGATAACGGTGATATCCAGGTTGATGATGTCGCCATCACGCAGCTTCTTGTGGTTCGGGATGCCGTGGCAGATCACATCGTTCACCGAGGTACAGATGGATTTCGGGAAACCGTGATAGTTGAGCGGGGCCGGGATGGCCTGCTGCACGTCGACAATATAGTTGTGGCAGAGGGTGTTCAGTTCGTCAGTGGTGACGCCAGCTTTGACATGGGGCGCAATCATGACCAGCACATCGGCGGCCAATTGGCCGGCAACGCGCATCTTTTCAATCTCTTCCGGTGTCTTGATTTTAATGGACATGGGATCTCTCTTGGGACCTGATCGCGCATCTATCGATGTCCGGCAATCAGGTAATGAAAAATAGATGCGTTTGCAATCAGGCCAAAATTTTATCCGCAACCCCCGCGTACTTCCAGTGTGATTGTCATCACAGCGTCAAATGGCAGTCGCAACCTCCTCTGGCGGGATCCAGATTTACACCTGTTTAGAGTGTCGGCCGGTGGTGTCCTGAACAAAGTTATGGTATAAAGCGCGCCGGAATGGGGAACTTGCGTCCCGATTTCATCACCCTTACTTAAACAACACACACACATCGACACATATGCCGGGGTGCCTTAACGGGTCGGTTATATGGGATGTGTGGAGGCCTAACCCCAATATAGAGGTATAAAATGGCTAAAGTTTCTATGCGCGACATGCTGCAAGCCGGCGTTCACTTCGGTCACCAGACTCGTTACTGGAACCCGAAAATGAAATCCTACATCTTCGGTGCCCGCAGCAAAGTTCACATCATCAACCTGGAAAAAACCGTTCCGATGTTTGACGATGCCATGAACTTCATCAGCTCCGTAGCTGCCAAGAAAGGCAAGGTACTGTTCGTAGGTACCAAGCGTGCCGCGTCTGAAGCCGTAAAAGAAGCCGCTGAGCGTTGCGACCAGTTCTATGTTAACCACCGCTGGCTGGGCGGCATGCTGACCAACTGGAAAACCGTTCGTCAGTCCATCAAGCGCCTGAAAGATCTGGAAACCCAGAGCCAGGACGGTACCTTCGAGAAGCTGACCAAGAAAGAGGCGCTGATGCGTACTCGCGAAATGGAAAAGCTGGAGAAGAGCCTGGGTGGTATCAAGAACATGGGCGGCCTGCCTGACGTTCTGTTCGTTGTCGATGCCGACCACGAGCACATCGCTATCAAAGAAGCCAACAACCTGGGTATCCCGGTAGTTTCCATCGTTGATACCAACTCCAACCCGGACGGCGTTGATTACGTCATCCCGGGTAACGACGACGCTATCCGTGCCGTACAGCTGTACCTGAATGCTGCTGCTGACACCGTACTGGAAGCTCGCGAGCAGGACATCGTTGTTCAAGCCGAACAAGATGGCTTCGTTGAAGCTGAGTAATTGATAAGGTCTGCAAAGCCCTTATTAACCAAGCTGATGTAATTGGTTAGCAGGGGCCCTTGTGGCCCCTGTTTCTTGTCAATTCAAGACCGAGGATACTGGACATGGCAAACATTTCTGCCGCCCTGGTAAAAGAACTGCGCGAGCGCACCGCCGCTGGCATGATGGATTGCAAAAAAGCACTGGAAGAGGCCAACGGCGATATCGAGCTGGCCATCGAGAACATGCGTAAATCCGGTCAGGCCAAAGCCGCCAAGAAAGCTGGCCGTATCGCCGCTGAAGGTGTGATTTTCGCCCGTACCGAAGGCAACGTTGCCGTCATGATCGAGCTGAACTGCGAGACTGACTTCGTTTCCAAGGATGCCGGTTTCCTGGCCATGGGTCAGAAGATCGTCGAGATCGCAGCTACCCAGAAGATCGCAGACGTTGATGCGCTGAAAGCCGCTGATTTTGGCAACGGCGAATCCGTAGAGCTGACCATCACCAACCTGATCGCCAAGATCGGTGAGAACATGAACCTGCGTCGCGTGATGCTGGTTGAAGGTGACAACCTGGGCACCTACGTTCACGGTTCCCGCATCGGTGTTATCACCAAGCTGACCGGTGGTTCCGACGAACTGGCCAAAGATCTGGCCATGCACGTTGCAGCCAACAGCCCGCAATTCGTCAAGCCTGAAGATGTATCTGCTGAAGTCGTTGCCAAAGAGCGCGAAATCCAGATCGACATCGCCATCAACTCCGGCAAGCCGAAAGAGATCGCCGAGAAGATGGTTGAAGGTCGCATGAAGAAGTTCACCGGTGAGGTTTCCCTGACTGGTCAGCCGTTCGTGAAAGATCCTTCCATGACTGTTGCCGAGCTGCTGAAGAAAGAAGGCGCTGACGTTGTCTCCTTCACCCGTTTCGAAGTGGGCGAAGGCATCGAGAAGCAAGAGACCGATTTCGCTGCTGAAGTTGCAGCCCAAATCGCGGCCGCTCAAAAGGCCTAATCGAACCGGTTTTTCCGTTTCCCCAGACCGCGACTTATGTCGCGGTCTTTATATGACCAGGAATCAGTGACATGAGTACCAATCCCAAACCTGCATACAGACGTGTTCTTCTGAAGTTGAGTGGTGAAGCCCTGCAAGGATCCGAGGGTTTCGGCATTGATCCGGCAGTGCTGGAGCGGATGGCCCAAGAGATCAAAGAGCTGGTTGAGCTGGGTGTTCAGGTCGGTCTGGTCATCGGTGGCGGCAACCTGTTCCGTGGTGCCGGTCTTGCCAAGGCGGGCATGAACCGCGTGGTGGGCGACCACATGGGTATGCTGGCAACCGTGATGAACGGTCTGGCCATGCGTGATGCTCTGCATCGTGCTTATGTGAATGCCCGTCTGATGTCTGCCATTTCCCTGCAAGGGGTTTGTGATTCCTACAGCTGGGCCGAGGCAATCAGCCAGCTGCGTGCAGGCAAAGTGGTGATCTTCTCTGCCGGTACTGGCAACCCCTTCTTCACTACCGATTCTGCGGCTTGCCTGCGCGGGATCGAGATCGAAGCCGATGTAGTGCTCAAGGCCACCAAGGTTGATGGTGTATACAACGAAGATCCAGTCAAGAATCCGGATGCCGTGCTGTACCATGAATTGAGTTATGATGAAGTTCTTGAAAAAGAGCTCAAGGTGATGGATCTTGCTGCTTTTACTCTGGCACGTGACCATGATCTGCCGATCCGGGTGTTCAACATGAACAAGCCGGGCGCTTTGCGCCGGGTTATCATGGGTGAGCCGGAAGGTACCCTGATCCATTACGTCAGCAAATAATATAGATGCGAGCCGCATGGCGGCTCGTTCGCCAAAAGGAAAACCGCTGTGATCAACGAGATTAAAAACGACGCCAAGGAGCGTATGGGCAAGAGTGTCGAATCACTCAAGACCCAGATGTCCAAGATCCGTACTGGCCGTGCTCACCCGAGCCTGCTCGACGGCATCCAGGTTGAGTATTACGGTGCTGCCACTCCGCTGAAACAGTTGGCCAACGTCGTGGCAGAAGATGCTCGCACCCTCTCCATCTCCATTTTTGACCGCTCCATGATCCAGGCGGTAGAGAAGGCGATCCTGACCTCCGATCTGGGCCTGAACCCCTCCAGCAATGGCCAGACCCTGCGCGTGCCGCTGCCGCCGCTGACCGAAGAGCGCCGTCGCGACCTGACCAAGATCGTCCGTGCCGAAGCGGAAAACGCCCGTGTTGCCGTGCGCAACATTCGCCGCGATGCCAACGCCGACCTGAAAGCGCTGCTGAAGGACAAAGAGATCTCCGAAGACGACGACCGTCGCGCCCAGGAAGAGATCCAGAAACTGACTGACTCCTACATCAAGCTGGTCGATGAGGCTCTTGCTGCAAAGGAGAAGGAGCTAATGGAAATCTAAGCGCCTGAAAGGTATATTACGAGCGCCGTGTAGTGCCCCTGCACGGCGCTTTTGTCTTTGTGGGAGAAAACCATGTCGCTTTTGGCTGCGTTGGGTGATTGTGCCAACTCGTCTTTACCCCGTCACGTCGCCATCATCATGGATGGTAACGGTCGCTGGGCCCAGAACCGAGGCAAGATGCGGGTTTATGGCCACAAGGCGGGCGTCAAGTCAGTGCGCGAGGCCGTTACCTTTGCTGCGCGAGCCAAGATCGAGGCATTGACCCTGTTTGCATTCTCCAGCGAAAACTGGCGTCGTCCGGAAGGGGAAGTCAGCGCCTTGATGGAGCTGTTCATTACCGTGCTGGGCCGCGAGGTGAACAAACTTCACAGTCACGGGATCCGGCTCAGGGTGATTGGCGATACCGCTCGCTTCAGTGATCGGTTGCAGGCCAAAATCGCCAAGGCGGAAGCCTTGACCGCCAATAACAAGGGATTGACCCTGAATATTGCGGCCAACTATGGCGGCCAGTGGGATATCGCTCAGGCGGCTCGCAAGCTGGCCCGCGCGGTTGTTGCCGGTGAACTGGCCGCCGATGACATCGATGAATCCATGCTTGGTCGCGAAGTGTGTATGGCCGACCTGCCGCCGGTGGATCTCCTGATCCGTACCGGTGGCGATCATCGCATCAGCAACTTTGTGTTATGGCAGCTCGCCTATGCAGAGCTCTATTTTACCCCGGTATTGTGGCCCGATTTCAACGAGGCCGAGTTCAGTGAGGCGGTTGCCTCTTTCGTTGCCCGCGAGCGTCGCTTCGGTTGCACGGGTGAACAGATACGGGAATTGATCGCCGAGCAGCAGACCGGCTAAACCCCGCTCCCAAGAGAGAGGTTTCTTTTGCTAAAACAACGAATTATTACTGCTTTGATGTTGATCCCCCTGGTGTTGGGGGCGCTCTTCTTTCTGCCATTGAAATTTTTTGCCCTGTTGGCAGCGCTGGTGTTTTTGTTGGCCAGCCGTGAATGGAGCGGCTTTGTCTCTGCTGCTCCGCAGCAATGGTTACCCATCGTATTTTGTCTGTTGCTCGGTGCCAGCCTCTTTTGGCTGCCGGTGGAGCAACTCTGGACGCCTCACCTGCACCCCCTCGTGATGGGCGTGCTCTGGACCGCGGTAAGCTGGTGGTTGCTGGGTCTGCTGCTGGTGCTGCGTTATCCCCAAAGCGCCAAGCTGTGGAAAGAGTCTCTCTGGCTCAAGTCCCTGTTTGGTCTGGTGACCCTGGTTCCCTTCTTCTGGTCGCTGGTCGCCATCCGTGGTTACAACTTTTACCATGACCCCATGATGGGCGCCTGGATCCTGTTGTTCGTGATGGGACTGGTCTGGGCGGCAGATTCTGGCGCGTATTTTTTCGGCAAGGCGTTCGGTAAGCACAAGCTGGCACCGGCTGTGAGTCCGGGCAAAACCATCGAAGGGATGTGCGGCGGCCTCTTTACCGCCAGCCTGCTGGCCATCGGTGTCACCTGGTCGATGGGATTTGTTCCTGCCAAGATGATCACCGTGCTGTTTTGCTCTCTGCTGGCGGTGCTAGCCTCCGTACTCGGCGATCTGACCGAAAGCATGTTCAAGCGCGAGGCGGGCATCAAGGACTCCGGCACCCTGTTGCCGGGTCATGGCGGCATTCTCGACCGGATCGACAGCCTGACCGCCGCCCTGCCGGTGTTTCTGCTCAGTTATCTGCTACTCAGTCAGGAGCTTTGATGCACAAGTCACTGGTTATTCTGGGGGCCTCTGGCTCCATTGGTCAGAGTACCTTGAAAGTGCTGCGCCATAACCCGGGCAGTTGGCAAGTATTGGCGTTGACCGCCGCCCGCAACGTGGATGCCATGTTGCGGGACTGCCTCGAATTCTCCCCCCGTTTTGCCGTGATGGTCGATGAGGATGCCGCCCGTGAACTGGCTGCCCGTCTGAAAGCGCACGGCAGTGCGACCCGGGTCATGTCTGGTGCAGCAGCCCTCTGCGAGGTTGCCGCTCACCCCGACGCCCATAGCGTGATGGCCGCCATCGTCGGTGCGGCCGGACTGGCCCCGACCATGGCCGCGGTACGTGCCGGCAAGCGTATTTTGCTGGCCAACAAGGAGGCGCTGGTGATGTCCGGTGCTTTCTTCATGGAGGCCGTTCGCGAGCATGGTGCCGAGCTGCTGCCCATCGACAGCGAACACAATGCCATCTTCCAGTGTCTGCCGACTGCCGTGCAGCGCCAGCCCGGTTTTTGTGATCTGGCGGCGGCGGGGATCAGCAAGATTTTGCTGACCGGTTCTGGCGGCCCGTTCCGTTACACCGAGATCAGCGAGCTGGCCAAGGTGACGCCGGCGCAGGCTATCGCTCATCCCAACTGGTCGATGGGGGCCAAGATTTCGGTCGACTCCGCCACCATGATCAACAAAGGGCTGGAGTACATCGAGGCGCGCTGGTTTTTCAATGCGGCGCCCGAGCAGATCCAGGTGGTGATCCACCCGCAGTCGGTGATCCACTCCATGGTGCAGTACAAGGATGGCTCCGTGCTGGCTCAGCTTGGCAATCCGGATATGTGTACCCCCATTGCCCATGCGCTGGCTTATCCCAATCGCATCCCCTCCAGTGTGGAACCTTTGGATTTCTTCAGTGTCGGAGAGTTCAGCTTTATCCGGCCTGATTATGATCGCTACCCCTGTCTGGCGCTGGCCATCAATGCCTGCCAGAAGGGACAAGCGGCGACTACTGCGCTCAATGCGGCCAACGAGGAGGCGGTTGCCGCCTTCCTGGCCGGGCGCATCGGTTTTATGGATATTGCCCGGATCAACGAGGCAGTGATGCTGGCGCTGGAGAGCAGCGCCGTCGGCTCGCTCGATGATCTGTTTGCCCTGGACGGTGCGGCAAGAGCCCGTGCTCACACTTTGATTGAGGAGCTTGGCTGATGGGCGGTGTGTTGTGGAATATCGGTGCTTTTGTTGTTGCGCTGGGCCTGCTGGTCGCGGTGCACGAGTTTGGTCACTTCTGGGTGGCCCGTCGTTGTGGCGTCAAGGTTGAGCGCTTCTCTATCGGTTTTGGCAAGGCGATCTGGCGCCGGATGGGTAAAGATGGCACCGAATATGTGCTGGCGCTGATCCCGCTCGGTGGTTACGTCAAGATGCTCGATGGCCGGGTCGATGAACTCAAGCCCGGTGACGAGCAGTATGCCTTCAACCACAAGAGTGTCTGGGCGCGGATGGCGATTGTCGCCGCAGGTCCCATGGCCAACTTCGTGTTTGCCCTGTTTGCCCTCTGGCTGATGTTTATCATCGGGGTGCCGAGCGTCAAGCCGGTGATCGGTGAAGTGCGTCCGGCATCCATCGTGGCCGAGGCGGGTGTGCTGCCCGGGATGGAGATTGTCGGGGTCGGCGATGAGCTGACCGGTGACTGGGAGAGCGTCACCTACGCTCTTATAAGTCATCTGGGTGATGATGCAGTGACTCTCAAGGTGCAGGCACCCAATACCAGCTATGCCACCGATAAAACCTTGTCGCTGACCGGCTGGACCTTCGATCCGGATAAAGAGTCGCCTATCGGCAGCTTGGGGATCGTCCCCCTGAGTGGCAAAGTGCTGCCAGTCGTGGCTGCAGTGGTGGCCAAGAGTGCCAGTGAAAAGGCGGGGCTGCAGGTCGGTGACCGTATCAAACAGGTCGGCGATCAGCCTATTACCGCATGGGCCCAGTTTGTCGAACTGGTGCAGCAGGCACCGGGCGAACCCCTTCAAGTGGTGGTTGAGCGCAACAACAGTGATCTCAACGTGACCCTGACCCCGGATAGCCGCAAGGTGCAGGGCAAGCTGGTGGGATTCGTCGGTCTCTCACCGCAACTGGTTCCATTACCGGATGAATATCGAATTCTGTTACAGTATGGGCCTTTGCAGGCGCTGTGGCATGGCGCGGACAAGACCTGGAGCCTGATCACGCTCACCTTTGACATGATTGGCAAGTTGATCGGTGGCATCGTGTCGCTGGACAACCTGAGCGGCCCCATCTCCATTGCCAAGGGCGCCGGCAGCAGTGCCGACTATGGTCTGGTCTATTTCTTGAGTTTTCTGGCGCTGATCAGCGTCAACCTGGGGATTATCAATCTATTCCCCCTGCCGGTGCTCGATGGTGGCCATCTGGTCTATTTCCTTATCGAAGCGGTCACCGGCAAGCCGGTATCAGAGAAAATACAGGAAGTGGGTTTCAGGATCGGCGCCGCCATTCTGATGTTATTGATGGGCATTGCGCTGTTTAACGATTTCGCTCGCCTCTGAGGCCAGAGCATCAACAAGGACACATAAGAACAAAATGGCTGTTAAAAAAGCATTGGTGTTGAGTTGCCTGCTGGGTGCCAGTTTCCTGGCCCAGGCGGCCCCTGCCTCTTTTGTGGTGCAAGATATCCAGGTCGAAGGTCTGCAACGGGTGACCCTGGGTGCCGCACTGTTGAACCTGCCGATCCGGGTCGGTGATACCGTCGACTCCGTGGCTCTGGCCAGCGCCATCAAAAAGCTCTATGCCTCGGGTAACTTCGAGGATGTGAAGGTTTACCGTGACGGCCAGGTGCTGCAGGTGATGGTCAAGGAGCGTCCGACCATCTCCAGCATCGAGTTTGCTGGCAACAAGGATATCAAAGAGGAGCAACTGACCCAGAGTCTGGAGTCCTCCGGTATCCGTGTGGGCGATCCGCTGGATCGCACCGTGCTCACTTCCCTCGAGAAGGGACTGGAAGATTTCTACTATGGCGTGGGTAAATACTCCGCCAAGGTCAAGGCGATCGTCACCCCGTTGCCGCGCAACCGGGTCGACCTCAAGTTCACCTTCGTGGAAGGTGAAGCGGCCAAGATCCAGCAGATCAACATCGTCGGCAACAGCGTCTTCCCTGAAGAGAAGCTGATTGCCCAACTCTCCCTGCGCGACGAAGTGCCCTGGTGGAACTTTACCGCCGACCAGCGCTATCAGAAGCAAAAACTGGCCGGTGATATCGAGACCCTACGCTCCTACTACATGGATCGCGGCTATATCCGCTTCCAGCAGGAGTCTACCCAGGTCTCCATGACCCCCGACAAGAAGGGCGTCTATGTCACCCTCAACATCAAGGAAGGGGATCAGTACAAGGTCTCCGGTGTCCAGCTCAAGGGTGACCTGATCGATCGCGGTGGCGAGATGAAGGGATTGATCCCGATTGCTGCCGGCAGCACCTACTCTGCCAGTCAGGTGACTCATACCGAAGAGGTGCTCTCCAAGTTCCTCGGCCGTTACGGCTACGCCTATCCGAAAGTGGTCACCTTCCCGCAGATCAATGACAAAACCAAGGAAGTGGAGCTGATCGTCAACGTTGAGCCGGGCCCCCGTGTCTATGTGCGCAATATCAACTTCAGCGGTAACGCCACCACCGAAGATCAGGTGCTGCGTCGCGAGATGCGCCAAATGGAGGGCACCTGGCTCTCCTCCGACAACATCGAGCAGTCCAAGAGCCGTCTCAACCGTCTCGGTTATTTCGAGAGTGTAGAAGTGGACACCAAGCGGGTGCCGGGCAATGATGACCTGGTTGACCTCGACTTCAAGGTCAAGGAGCAGCCAGCAGGCTCCATCAACGCCGGTATCGGTTACGGCACCGAATCGGGTCTGAGCCTGCAGGCGGGGATCTCCCAGGACAACTTTATGGGTACCGGTAAAAAGGTCTCCATCAACGCCAGCACCAACGACTACTCCAAGAACGTCGATCTGAGCTACAACGACCCCTACTTTACCGTGGATGGTGTCAGCCTGGGTGGTCGGGTCTACTACAACCAGTTCCGCGCCGATGATGCCGATATCGTTGATTACGAGAATGAAACCATCGGTTTCCGTCTCTCCAGCGGCTTCCCGGTCAATGAGTTCAACCGTCTCGACTTCAGTACCGGTATCGAGAGCACCAAGCTGAGCCGTCCGTCATTCAATGCCCAGAACTATCAGGAGTGTCTGAAGGACAATCCGGATACTGATGGCAATACCTACTGCTGGGATCAGTGGAATGATAACCGCCAGTCGGTACAGATGGATCAGTTCTGGAATGCTTACTCACAGGATGGTTCCAACCTCGATTTCGTGACCGTTGATGTCACCGCTGGCTGGACCCGCTCTACCCTGAACAAGGGGATGTTCCCGACTTCTGGCGATCGTCAGCGTATCAACGCCAAGGTGACCGTACCGGGCATGGAGCTGCAGTACTACAAGCTCTCAGCCGAGGATGCCCACTACTTCCCGCTCGATGCGGATCACAGCTGGGTAATGATCGGCAAGGGTCGTGTCTCCTACGGTAACGGCTATGGCGATGACTCCATGCTGCCGTTCTTCGAGAACTACTATGCGGGTGGTTTCGATACGGTGCGTGGCTTCAAGAGCAACACCATTGGTCCCAAGGCGATCTACAAGACCTACAACAAGCCGGGTGCTGGCAGTTGCACGGGTTCTCAGCCGTGTGAAACTGGTTACTACGAAGGTTCCGACACCTCGGTGGGGGGCAACGCTCTGGCCGTCGCTTCACTGGAGCTGGTCTTCCCGACCCCGTTCGTCTCCGAGACCTATCGTCCGCAGATCCGTTCCACCGTCTTTATGGACGCAGGTACCGTCTGGAGCACCGATTTTGCCAACGGAGCATATCCTTGCGCCGCCGGTTCTGATTGCAACTATCTGAGCCAGGACTACTCCAACCCGGGCAATATCCGGGTCTCTGCCGGTGTCTCCCTGCAGTGGCTCTCGCCGATGGGGCCGCTGGTGTTCGCCTTGGCCAAGCCGATCAAGAAATATGAAGGGGATCGCACCGAGTTCTTCTCCTTCAACATCGGTCGTACTTTCTAAGCAGAGTTTCGCCCCCACCCATGCGGTGGGGGTCTTCAATGATGGGACGCGCGGTATGCGTGCCTCACCAGGTAACAAGACGGTCCTAACGCCGCTTGCATAATCGGGTAAATCAGGTAGCCCTCGCCATGAGGGAACAAGGAGTAAGTGTGAATAAAGCGTTGAAAGTAGCTGGTTTGAGCTTTGCACTGATGGCTGCCGGCATGGGTTCTGCCTTCGCTGAGACCAAGATCGCCGTGGTCGACATGGGCGAAGTCTTCCAAAAGCTGCCCCAGCGTGAAGCCGTTGCAGCCAAGCTGAAAGGTGAATTCGAGCCGCGCATGCGTGAGCTGCAGAAGCTGGAACAGGAAGGCCAGAAGCTGGTCGAGAAGTTCCGCAAGGATGAAGCCTTCATGAGCGCCGAGCAGAAGAAGCAGAACCAGGAGAAGCTGGCCAAGCTGCAGATGGAGTTCAACCAGAAGCGTCAAGCCTTTGAGCAGGACAACGGTCGCCGTCAGTCCGAAGAGCGCAACAAGATCCTGACCAAGGTGCAGGCTGCCATCGATTCCATCGCCAAGAGCAATGGTTACGATCTGGTGCTGGAGCGCAATGCCGCCCCGTATGCCGCCAGCAAGCTGGACATCTCCGGCCAGGTTATTTCTCAGGTAAGCAAGAGCAACTAATTGATGGCATTCACTCTCGCACAGCTGGCCCAGCAACTGGGGGCCCAGGTCCATGGCGACGGAACCCTGGAAATCCGCAAGGTAGCGACACTGGAAAAGGCCGGGGAGGGGGATATCACCTTCCTGTCCAACAAGAAGTACCGGCACTATCTGGAGCAGAGCAAGGCGACCGCCGTGCTCATTACAGAAGCGGATCTGCCATTTTGTCCCACCAATGCCCTGGTGCTCAAAGACCCCTATGTGGGCTTTGCCCGGGTAGCCCAACTGCTGGACACTACCCCGCAGCCGGCCACGGATATTCATCCGAGTGCCGTTATCGCGGCTGACGTGCAACTGGGCGAGAGAGTGGCCATCGGCGCCAATGCAGTGATCGAATCCGGCGTGGTGCTGGATGACGATGTCCGCATTGGCCCGGGCTGTTTCGTTGGCAAGAACACCCGGCTGGGAGCCCGCTCCCGGCTGTGGGCCAACGTCACCCTCTATCACAATGTGACCATGGGTACCGACTGTCTGGTTCAATCCGGCACAGTGATCGGCGCCGATGGTTTCGGTTATGCCAACGAGCGTGGCGAGTGGATCAAGATCCCCCAGCTCGGCGGTGTGACCATTGGCAACCGGGTCGAGATCGGTGCCTGTACCACCATTGACCGCGGTGCGCTGGAAGATACCCGCATCGCTGACAACGTCATCATCGACAACCAGTGCCAGATCGCCCACAACGTGGAGATCGGTTACGGCACCGCCGTGGCGGGCTCCACCGTGATGGCTGGTAGTCTCAAGGTCGGCAAATACTGTATCATTGGCGGCGCTTCCGTCTTTAACGGGCATATGGAGATCTGCGACCAGGCCACCGTTACCGGTATGGCCATGGTGATGCGACCCATTACCGAGCCCGGTGTCTACTCTTCCGGCATCCCTCTGCAAACCAATAAAGAGTGGCGCAAGACCGCCGCCCGGGTGATGCGTATCGAAGAGATGCACAAGCGGTTAAGCAAGCTTGAGAAGAAGCTGGATCAAGAATAATCACGATTGGTATAGGGTACTGTTTTGACTACTGAAAAGAAGAGCCTGGGTATCCAGGAAATCATGGATCTGCTGCCCCACCGTTATCCGTTCCTGATGGTGGATCGGGTGGAAAACTACGAGATCAGCGATGAGCGCAAAACCCTGCGCGCTATCAAGAACGTCTCGTTCAACGAGCCGATCTTCCAGGGGCACTTCCCGGCCAAGCCGGTGTTCCCAGGGGTACTGATCCTGGAAGCGATGGCACAGGCCACCGGTATCCTGGCCTTTACCATGGTGGGAAAACCGTCTCCCAACGAACTCTACTATTTTGCCTCAATCGACAACGCTCGCTTCAAGCGTCCGGTCGGCCCCGGTGACCAACTGGTGCTGGACGTGGAGTTCCTGAAAGAGCGTCGCGGTATTGCCAAGTTCACCGGTGTCGCCACCGTCGACGGTGAAGTGGTCTGTACCGCCGAGCTGATGTGCGCCAAACGCGAGGTTTAACACACGTGATCGACCAGACTGCCATCATTCACGATACTGCCATCGTCCATGAGTCTGCCGTGATCGGTAAAGGGGTTGAAATCGGCCCCTTTTCTGTCATCGGCGCCGAGGTGGAAATCGGTGACAACACCTGGGTAGGTTCCCATGTGGTGATCAAGGGCCCGACCAAGATTGGTCGCGGCAACAAGATCTTCCAGCACACCTCCATCGGTGAGGATTGCCAGGACAAGAAGTACGCCGGTGAGCGCACCTTCCTTGAGATTGGCGACAACAACGTCATTCGCGAGAACTGCACCTTCCACCGTGGCACCATTCAGGATCAGAGCCTGACCAAGGTGGGCAGCGGCAACCTGTTCATGGTCAACGTTCATGTTGCCCACGACTGCATCATCGGTGACAACTGCATCTTCGCCAACAACGCGACCCTGGCGGGCCACGTGGTGATCGGTGACTTCGTGATCTTTGGGGGTCTCTCCGCCATTCATCAGTTTGGCCGCGTCGGTTCCCACGCCTTCGTCGGTGGCTGCGCCGCCCTGAACAAGGATGTGCCGCCCTACGTGATGGCCGCCGGCAACTACGCCAAGCCGTTCGGGGTCAACTCCGAAGGTCTGCGTCGCCGCGGTTTCAGCGCCGAGGCCATCTCTGCCGTCAAGCGTGCCTACAAAGAGATCTTCCGTTCCGGCAAGACCATCGAAGAGGTGCTGCCGGTGCTGATCGAGATGGCGCAAGCCGAACCGGCCGTCCAGCTCTATGTGGACTTCCTCAAAGATAACGAGCGCGGGATCATCCGTGCCTGATCCGGTTCGTATCGGTATCGTCGCCGGAGAGGTCTCCGGCGACATTCTGGCTGCCGGTCTGGTGCGCGAGCTGCAAGCCCGCTACCCGGATGCGCAGTTCGAAGGGATCGCCGGGCCGCGCATGCAGGCCCTCGGCGTCAAGGCCCTGTTCGAGATGGAAGAGCTCTCCGTCATGGGGATCACCGAGGTGCTTGGCCGTCTGCCGCGTATTCTCAAGGTCCGTCGCGAACTGCTGCGCCACTTTATTGCCAATCCGCCCGATATCTTCATCGGCGTGGATGCACCGGATTTCAATATCGGAGTGGAGCTGAAACTGCGCCGCGCCGGTATCAAGACGGTTCACTATGTCAGCCCCTCTGTGTGGGCATGGCGCCAGAACCGCATTCACAAGATCAAGGCCGCTACCGACATGGTGCTCGCCTTCCTGCCGTTCGAGAAAGCCTTCTACGACCGCTTCGACGCCCCTTGCCGTTTTGTCGGTCACACCATGGCGGACGATATTCCGTTGGTGCCGGATCAGGCTGCCGTGCGTCGCAATCTCGGTATCGATGCCAATCGCCGCTGGCTGGCGGTGCTGCCGGGCAGCCGCACCGCAGAAGTGGGCTTTATGTCCCCCCTGTTTCTCGAGGCGTGCAAACACCTGACGGTGCGCTATCCGGATCTCGGCTTCATTGTGCCGCTGGTCAACCAGAAACGGCGCGAGCAGTTTATGACCATCAAGGCCGAGGTAGCGCCGGGTCTCGACATGGTGCTGCTGGAAGGGCAGGGCCGCGAGGCGATGATCGCCGCCGACGTGGTGATGCTGGCCTCCGGTACCGCGGCGCTCGAAGCCATGCTGGTGAAAAAGCCGATGGTGGTGGGTTACAAGCTCAAGTCCTTCAGCTATTGGCTGGCCCAGCGTCTGGTAAAGACCGAATTTGTCTCTCTGCCCAACCTGCTCGCCGGTCGCATGCTGGTGCCGGAACTGATCCAGCACGAGTGCACCCCGGAGAATCTGGTGGAAGAGGTGAGCAAGTACTTCGAGCACGACAACAGTGCGCTGGTCAACACCTTCACCGAGCTGCACCAGCTGATCCGCTGCAATGCCGACTCGCAGGCTGCCGATGCGGTGGCGGATCTGCTCGGCAGATAACGCTATTTCGGACCGTCGATTGCGCCGAGCAGCCCGTTAATCCGTTTTCCGAGCGGTGATGCCGCGCCAGTCGACCCCTGTCAGGCCCCACGGGGCCTGTTTTGATTCAAGGCTACAAGATGATGATCGATATTCCTGACGACAAGCTGGTTGCCGGTGTGGACGAAGTGGGTCGTGGCCCCCTGGTGGGCGACGTGGTCACCGCTGCGGTCATTCTCGATCCCGCCAATCCGATTGTCGGACTGGCTGACTCCAAGAAGCTCTCCGAGAAGAAACGGCTGGCGCTATTTGACGAGATCAAAGAGAAAGCGCTCGCCTGGGCTATCGGTCGCGCCACTCCGGAAGAGATCGACGAGCTCAACATCCTGCATGCCACCATGCTGGCGATGCAGCGCGCCGTAGCAGGGCTGAAGGTGACACCCGAGCTGGTCTTTATCGATGGCAACCGCTGCCCGGCATTGCCGATGGAATCGCGCGCCGTGGTCAAGGGTGATAGCCTGGTGGCCGCCATCAGTGCCGCTTCGATCCTTGCCAAGGTAACCCGCGATGCGGAGATGACCGAGCTGGACAGCCGTCATCCCGAGTATGGTTTTGCCCGCCACAAGGGGTATCCGACTGCTGAGCACCTCGCCATTCTGGCAGAGCGCGGCCCGCTGCCCGAATATCGCAAGAGCTTCAAACCGGTGCGCCGCGCACTGGGGATCGAGTAGACCATGCCATTTAGTTTGAGCAGCGAGAGGAGATGACGATGGCTGAACCCCGTTTTATCCACCTGCGAGTCCACTCCGACTTCTCCATGGTCGATGGCCTGCAGAAGATCAACCCCATCGTCGGGGCGGCTGCGGCCAACAACATGCCGGCGCTGGCGCTGACCGATCAGATGAACATGTGTGGCCTGGTGCGCTTCTATGGCGCGGCCCACGGCAAGGGGATCAAGCCCATTGTCGGTGCCGACTTTTGGGTGCAGAGCGATGAGCTCGGCGACGAGCAGTTCCGTCTCACCCTGCTGGCCATGGATAACGACGGCTACCAGAACATCACCTTGCTTATTTCCCGCGGTTACCAGCGCGGCCATGTGCAGGGGCGGCCGGTTATCGACAAGAGCTGGCTCGCCGAGCATGCCAAGGGGGTGATCGTCCTCTCCGGCGGCCGCGAGGGGGATGTGGGCAAGTTCCTGCTCAAGGGCAACCGGCAGATGACCGAGCAGTGTGTCGCCTTCTATCAGACCCACTTCCCCGATGCCTACTATCTCGAACTGCTGCGCACCGGTCGACCCGACGAAGAGGTCTATCTGCACATGGCGGTGGCCATCGCTACCGAGTTCGAGCTGCCAGTGGTCGCCACCAACGAGGTGGTGTTCCTTAACGCCGATGACTTCGATGCACACGAGATCCGGGTTGCCATCCACGATGGCTATACCCTGATGGACAAACGCCGTCCCCGTCGCTACAGCCCCCAGCAGTACCTGCGCAGTCAGGAGGAGATGGCGGAGCTGTTTGCCGATATCCCCGAAGCGCTGGAAAACACAGTGGAGATCGCCAAGCGCTGCAACGTGACGGTGCGTCTTGGCGAGTACTTCCTGCCCAACTTCCCGACCGGCGACATGACCACCGAAGATTTTCTGGTGGCCAAATCGAAAGAGGGTCTGGAGGAGCGTCTCGAGTTCCTGTTCCCGGATCCGGCGGTGCGGGCCGAGCGTCGTCCCGAGTATGACGAGCGTCTCGATGTTGAGCTGAAAGTGATCAACCAGATGGGCTTCCCGGGTTACTTCCTCATCGTGATGGAGTTTATCCAGTGGTCCAAGGACAACGGCATCCCCGTTGGCCCGGGCCGGGGCTCGGGTGCGGGCTCTCTGGTGGCCTACGCCCTCAAGATCACTGACCTCGACCCGCTGGAATTTGACCTGCTGTTCGAACGTTTCCTGAACCCCGAGCGGGTATCCATGCCCGACTTCGACGTCGACTTCTGCATGGACAGGCGCGATGAAGTGATCGAGCACGTTTCAGATATGTATGGTCGGGAGGCGGTCTCCCAGATCATCACCTTCGGCAGCATGGCGGCCAAGGCGGTGGTGCGGGATGTGGGCCGGGTGCTGGGCCACGCCTACGGCTTTGTGGATCGTATCTCCAAGCTGATCCCGCCGGATCCGGGCATGACGCTTGCCAAGGCATTCGAGGCTGAGCCCAAGCTGCCCGAGCTCTACGAACAGGATGAGGAGGTCAAAGACCTCATCGACATGGCTCGCCGCCTGGAAGGGGTGGTGCGCAACGCCGGTAAACACGCCGGTGGCGTGGTGATCGCACCCACCAAGATCACCGACTTTGCGCCGCTCTACTGCGATGACGAAGGCCATCACCCGGTCACCCAGTTCGACAAGAACGACGTGGAGTACGCCGGGCTGGTGAAGTTCGACTTCCTGGGTCTGCGGACCCTCACCATCATCGACTGGGCGCTCGGCATGATAAACCCGCGTCTTGCCAAAGAGGGCAAGCCGCCGGTCGACATCGCCGCCATCCCCATCGATGACAAGAAGTCGTTTGACCTGCTGCAGCGTTACGAGACCACGGCAGTATTCCAGCTGGAATCCCGCGGCATGAAGGATCTCATCAAGCGGCTGCGCCCCGACTGCTTCGAAGACATGATCGCACTGGTGGCCCTGTTCCGACCGGGCCCGCTCCAGTCAGGCATGGTGGATAACTTCATCGACCGCAAACACGGTAATGAAGCGATCTCCTATCCGGACGAGAAGTGGCAGCACGAGAGCCTGAAACCGATTCTGGAACCGACCTACGGCATCATCCTCTACCAAGAGCAGGTGATGCAGATCGCCCAGACCTTGGCGGGCTATACGCTGGGTGGCGCGGACATGCTGCGCCGTGCCATGGGTAAGAAAAAGCCCGAGGAGATGGCCAAGCAGCGGGCTGGTTTCGAGGAGGGCGCCGTCAAGAATGGCGTCGACGGTGAACTGGCGATGAAGATCTTCGATCTGGTGGAGAAGTTTGCGGGCTACGGCTTTAACAAATCCCACTCCGCCGCCTATGCGCTGGTCTCCTACCAGACCCTCTGGCTCAAGACCCACTTCCCGGCCGAGTTCATGGCGGCGGTCATGACCGCCGATATGGACAACACCGACAAGATCGTGACCCTGGTGGATGAGTGCCAGCGGATGGGGCTCACCGTGATCCCGCCGGATGTGAACACTGGTCGCTATCGCTTCTCGGTCAACGAAGATGGCCATATCGTCTACGGGATCGGGGCGGTGAAAGGGGTCGGTGAAGGCCCCATCGATGCGATCTTGAGCGCCCGGGATCAGGACGGCCCGTTCCGCGATCTGTTCGACTTCTGCAACCGGGTCGATATCAAGAAGCTCAACAAGCGGGTGATGGAGAAGCTGATCCTCTCCGGCGCCATGGATCGGCTCGGCCCCCACCGCGCCGCCCTGATGGCAACGCTGGAGGAGGCGATGCGTGCCGCCGAGCAGCACGCCAAGGCGCAGGCGGTGGGGCAGGTCGACATGTTCGGCGTGCTCACCGAAGAGATTGACGACGTCAAGAAGGCGTTTGCCAACGTGCCGCACTGGCCTGACAAGGTGTGGCTGGAAGGGGAGCGCGAGACCCTCGGGCTCTATCTCACCGGTCACCCCATCAACCAGTACAGCAGCGAATTGCGTCGTTATACCTCGGGTCGCCTGTGCGATCTGCATCCCACTTCACGCGATACCGTAACCACGGCGGCGGGGCTGGTGATTGCGGCCCGCAGCATGGTGACCAAGCGTGGCAACAAGATGGGGATCTTCACCCTGGACGACCGTTCCGGTCGCCTCGATGTGACCCTGTTCAGTGAAGCGCTGGAAAAATATGAAGAATTGATGCAAAAAGACCGCATTTTGGTGGTTTCTGGACAGGTCAGCTTTGATGACTTCTCCGGTGGCCTTAAAATGTCGGCTCGAGAATTACTGGATATCAACGATGCGAGGGAGCGTTTTGCCAGAGCAATCCGCATCTCCCTCGATGAACAGCGGATTGATGATCGCTTTTTCCCGCGTTTGTGCGAGATTTTGGAGCCCGCCCGTGCCGGAGTCTGTCCGGTTCAGGTAAACTATCGTCGCCCCGGCTCCCGGGTGCGATTGACGCTCGGTACCGAGTGGCGGGTGACGCCCACCGATCAACTGATAGATGACTTGCGAGTCCTGCTTGGACGAGAGCGGGTTGAATTGGTTTTTGATTAGAGGTTCTAAGGCCCTATGAGTCTTTTTCTGGATTTTGAACAGCCGATTGCCGAGTTGCAGGCGCAGATTGATGAACTCAAACATGTGAGTGAAGGCAATCACGCCGTGGATCTGAAAGACGAGATCCGCCGGCTGGAGAAGAAAAACGAAGAGCTGACCAAGAAGATCTTCGGTGATCTGGGTGCCTGGCAGGTATCCCAGATGGCGCGTCATCCCCAGCGCCCCTACACCTTTGACTATATCGAGCATATCTTCACCGATTTCGACGAGTTGGCTGGCGATCGCGCCTATGCCGACGACAAGGCCATCGTCGGCGGCATCGCCCGTCTCGACGGTGAGCCTGTGATGGTGATTGGTCACCAGAAGGGTCGCGAGACCAAAGAGAAGATCAAGCGCAACTTCGGCATGCCGCGTCCGGAAGGATACCGCAAGGCCCTGCGTCTGATGGAGATGGCCGAGCGCTTCAAGATGCCGATCATCACCTTTATCGACACCCCGGGCGCTTACCCCGGCGTCGGTGCCGAAGAGCGTGGCCAGTCCGAAGCGATTGCCCGCAACCTGAAAGTGATGGCCGGTCTGACCGTGCCGGTGGTCTGCACCGTGATCGGTGAGGGTGGCTCCGGTGGCGCGTTGGCAATCGGTGTGGGTGACCGCGTCAACATGCTGCAGTACTCCACCTACTCCGTCATCTCGCCGGAAGGGTGTGCCTCCATCCTGTGGAAGAGCGCAGACAAGGCTTCTGTGGCTGCCGAAGCGATGGGTATCACTGCCCAGCGTCTGAAAGAGCTCAAGCTGATCGACCACGTGATCGACGAGCCCCTCGGTGGTGCCCACCGCGATGTGGAGAAGATGGCCAAAAACCTCAAGGCTCGCATCAAGCAGGATCTGGACGCCCTGCGTCCGCTCGATACCGAGCAGCTGCTGGAGCAGCGCTACCAGCGTCTGCTGGGCTACGGCTACTGCTAAGAGCAGCCGTCTGCCCCGAGTATTCAGGCCCCCGTCAGCGACGGGGGCTTTTTATTGCTGATGACTTGTCTTGCGGTGATTGCCCCAATGCGCCCTGAAACGGCACAGCTCAGTCTTCGCGGGTGAGGGGCAGGGTTGGTATGCCACGCTGTTGGTGAGGGCTGTCAGGGACTGCGGCAACGCGTTGTCTGTCGCCTGCCCGTGGCATGACATGCCGCTTGATCATCCGATAGCGGCATAAAAAAGCGCCCCGGCTATGCGGAGCGCTTTTACAGGTGTCTTGGCGGTATTACAGTTCAATCTCGTCTGTAAGACCTTCATAGGCGATATCGATGGATTGCAGCTCCTTCTGCAGGCGATGTTTGTCTTTCAACGCCTCGATTTCACGCCATTTACGTTTTTTTCCCGTTGTCCCGCGGCTACGCGAACCGAGTTCAACCACCTCGTCATAATCGAAGTTGAACATTTCCATGGCTCCCTCCTTGGTTTTTATCGTTTTCACCACCCGTATAACATAACGAATCTGAAATTAAAACGTTTTCGTGACGACTCTATGACAGCGCTAAAAAAGCCCATGAAAAAAAACCGGGCCCCTTGGTAGGGGCCCGGTTTTTATCAGAAAAAAGAACCGATTACAGGCGGCTTGCCAACATGGTTTCCAGCTTGCCCTGGTCGATGGCAAACATGCGGATGCCTTCGCCCAGCTTCTCGTGAGCCATGGCATCCTGGTTCAGTTCCCAGCGGAATTCGGCTTCGGTCATCGGGGTCGGTTTGGCCTTGCGCTCACCGGTGTAGTCCAGTTTGCGTACCACGGCGCCTTCGCTCTTGCTCAGCTCTTCCAGCAGGGCCGGGCCAATGGTCAGGCGGTCGCAACCGGCCAGTTCCAGGATCTCGCCGGTGTTGCGGAAGCTGGCGCCCATCACGACGGTCGGGTAGTCGTGCTGCTTGTAGTAGTTGTAGATGGAGGTAACGGAGACCACGCCCGGATCTTCGCTGGCGGTGTAATCACGGCCATTTTTGGCCTTGTACCAGTCGAGGATGCGACCCACGAACGGGGAGATCAGGAAGGCACCGGCTTCGGCACAGGCACGGGCCTGGGCGAAGGAGAACAGCAGGGTCAGGTTGCACTGGATACCCTCTTTCTCCAGAACCTCGGCGGCACGGATCCCTTCCCAGGTGGAGGCCAGCTTGATCAGAATGCGGTCGTTGCTGATGCCCGCTTCGTTGTAAAGACGGATCAGCTTGCGGGCCTTGGCGATGCTGGCTTCGGTATCGAAGGAGAGACGGGCATCCACTTCGGTAGAGATGCGCCCCGGAACGATCTTCAGCACTTCCAGACCGATGTTGACGGCCAGCTTGTCGCCCGCGTCTATGATTTGCTGTGCCTTGTCCTGGCTCTGGGCTTTGGCCCACTTGATGGCGTCTTCGATCAGCGGAGCGTACTCGGGGATCTCGGAGGCCTTCAGAACCAGAGAGGGGTTGGTGGTGGCATCGATGGGCTGATAGCGTTTGATGGCTTCGATATCACCGGTGTCGGCAACAACAGTGGTCAGGGCTTTCAGCTGGGTTAATTTATCGGCCATAGCGAATATCATCTCTTAATGAGGGAGTAATCCCTGGGTTGCGGGCTTGAGACGGTGGTTCTGAAATAAAATTACAGGATCTTGGTGCCTCATGCTCAGAAAAGCGCGATGGGGGCGGCCCATCGTCATTGCCTGCCTAATTAATACTGATGTGCTGCATCCTGCAATAGGGGCGCTTGGTTGTTAAACATTCAGGCTGCTGAGTTATCCCGTTTTATGGCTTGAAACTATATGATTAGTAAGGTTTTTTACATTTCATTCCGACCTCGCTCCGGTTTGCTTTCAGCTGAACTTTTTTAGCCAATATCCATATTTGTGTCGTCGATCACATAAATTATCTCGCTACGTACTTGAAATTTAATTACAGAGAAAACGTTTGGCGAAATGTCTCCGTTTGAAAGCCATTTCATGCAAGCGTTTGCGTTTTCGCATAGCTCATCAGGGATATATCAAAAAGGTTCTCTTATGGGGCTTAATGGTGGCCTGTCTGATTGAATTATTGAGTTTGTTGAAAGTTTGCGATTTAAATGGAGCTTTATGGGCTTTTACCGTTCGTTTTTTGTGTCTCGCGTGACCGGGATCACTATTCCGGGCTCTCCCGCTGTGCTAGATTCCGCCCCTTTAGCGAAACGCTAATTAAACGACAGACAGAAAACGGTCAGCGCAGACTGACCATGGATGTGAATAACAACGAGAGAATTATGGACACCTTGATTGCGATGCTAAACGACCTGATGTGGGGAGCCGTGCTCATCTACCTGCTCATTGGGGTCGGTATCTTTTTCACCTTCCGCCTGGGTTTTATCCAGATCCGTCACTTTGGCCACATGTTTTCCGTGCTGAAAAACAGCCGTAAATCGGACAATGCAGGCATCTCCTCCTTCCAGGCCCTCTGTACCAGCCTTGCCGCCCGTGTCGGCACCGGCAACTTGGCCGGTGTGGCTGTCGCCATCTATCTGGGTGGCCCCGGCGCCATCTTCTGGATGTGGCTGATTGCCTTTATCGGCATGGCGACCGCCTTCGTCGAAAGCACCCTGGCCCAGCTCTACAAGGTCAAGGATGAGGATGGCAACTACCGTGGTGGCCCGGCCTACTACATGGAGAAAGGCCTTGGCATGCGCTGGATGGGGGTGGTGTTTTCGCTCTGCCTGATCCTGGCATTTGGTCTGGTGTTCAACGCGGTGCAGGCCAACTCCATCAGTCTGGCGATGAAGGTGGCGTTTGGTATTCCTGACTGGGTCAGCGGTCTGGCGCTGGTGGTGCTCTCCGGCCTGATTATCTTCGGCGGCATTCGTGGTATCGCCCGTTTTGCCGAGCTGGTGGTGCCCTTTATGGCGCTGGCCTACATCCTGCTGGCGCTGGTGATCGTGGCGATGAACATCACCGAGTTGCCCCATGTCTTCATGCTGATCATCAAGTCCGCCTTCGGGATTGAGCAGGCTGGCTCGGGTGCGCTCGGTTATGCCATCTCCCAGGCGATGATCAACGGTATCAAGCGTGGTCTCTTCTCCAACGAAGCGGGCATGGGCTCTGCGCCCAACGCTGCAGCGACTGCCACTCCCTATCCGCCGCACCCGGCCTCCCAGGGTTATGTGCAGATGCTGGGGGTCTTTATGGATACCATCGTCATCTGCAGCTGTACCGCCGCCATCATCCTGATGTCAGGTCAGTTTGAGCCGGGCTCCGGCGTGACCGGTGTCGAGCTGACCCAGCGGGCGCTCTCTTCCCAGATTGGCAGCGGTGGCAACATCTTTATCGCGGCGGCCATCTTCTTCTTCGCCTTCACCTCTATCGTGGCGAACTACTCCTATGCCGAAACGAATCTGGTGTTCCTCGAGCACAACCACAAGGGCGGCCTGATGCTGTTCCGGATGTTTGTGCTGGGCATGGTGATGTTCGGCTCTGTGGGCGAGTTGCCGACCGTCTGGGCAATGGCTGATGTCTCCATGGGGTTGATGGCCATCGTCAACCTGGTGGCGATCCTGCTGCTCTCCGGCGTCGCCATCAAGCTGGCCAAGGATTACAACGACCAGCTCAGGCTGGGCAAGGTGCCCACCTTTGATGCCAACAAGTACCCCGAGATCCGCTCCCAGCTGGAAGAGGGGATCTGGGACAATCCGACCAAAAAATAACAAGCGGTGAGTCAAACCTCTTGATTAAAACCTGAAGGGGGAGCCGGTGGCTCCCCCTTCTTTTATGAGCCGCTCTTCGGCGGCTGATCCCAGCGCTGGGCGAGCTGTCTGATACGCCGTTGCAACTGGCGCCAGCAGCGCCCTTGTTGCCGGTCGTTGAGGAGGGCATAACGCCAGCGGCGATAGAGCCACGCACTCTTTAGCAGGGGATGGGCAAGGTCGGGGCGCAGCCGCGCCAGCCGCTCGCACCATGCTCCCATGCTCTCGGCAGGCTCTGGGGAATAGCCGCTGCGTTTGCCCCGTTTGAGCAGGGGTTGCCAGATGCGCCGCTCTGGCGGCAGACGGGCGGGCAACAGCAGGGGCAAGCTCACCAGCAGGGCGACCAGCATCAGGCTGGCGAGGATCAACCAGGGAGTGTATCCCGCCAGTGCAGGCCAGCGCAGACCGATTTGCTGCCAGAGCTGGCCCGCATCGTAACCAATCACCCAGCGACTCCACTGGTAGTCGATATTGTTGCCCCACCAGCGCAGCTGATTGAGCAGGGCCCAGTTGCGATAACGCTGCAGAGCGAGAGGGTCGGCGGCGGTAAACGCGTCGCTCAGCGCCTCCCTCACGCCGCCTTCAATGCGCTCCGGTGCCACTGCCGCAGTGGGGTCGATTCGCCGCCATGTTCCTCCTTCATCGAGATACTCCACCCAGGCGTGAGCATCGAACTGGTGTACCGCCAGATAGTTGCCTCTGGGATTCCACTCACCGCCGAGATAACCGGTGACCAGCCGTGCCGGAATACCGGCGGCGCGCAGCACGAAAGCGGTCGCCATGGCGTAGTGGCCGCAAAAGCCGCGCCGAGTATCGAACAGGAACTCATCCACCCCGTCACCGCCAAGTCGTGGCGGTGTCAGGGTGTAGTAATAGGATTGGCTGCGAAACTGCGCTAGCAGGGCGGCGACCAGCTCTGCGCGATCCGGATAGCGCACAGCCAGCACTTGGCCATGGACGCGCGCTCTCGGGTTGCCTCCGGCTGGCAGTTGCAGGTTGCGCTGAGCGGCTTGGCTATCATTCTCTGGCTGCGCTTCGCCGCGGCCAATGCGATAGCGGATTGCCACCTCGCCGCTCCCCTGCCGATAGAGGGTGTGAATGGGGGTGAGCAGCACTGGTCCAGTCAGAATAGTCGGTTCACTTTGGGCAAAGGCCCAGCGGTGGCGCTGGGGCTCGGCGATCACCTCGTAGCTCCCGGCGGGTAATGGACTATCTGCCAGCTGATTGCTTGCCCGTGAAGATGATGCCAGAAGGGTCAGCCCGGTCTGCACCGGCACTGTCTGCTGCCATGCTTTGACCTCGGGGCTCAGCAACCAGCGCTGACCATCGAAAACTTCTTGGCGCATCACCGGAAAATAGCGCTCGCGGACAGGGGGCGGGCCATCGGCAAAGCTGACCCGAAACGCCAGTTCCGAGGAGTTGACCAGTTCGCTGATATCGCCGGGGGCCAGCTCTTCCGAGAGGCCGGACAGGGCACGGCTGGTGGTGGGCATCTGCCAGAGGGGCGGCAGCCTTGGCAGTAGTATAAACAGGGTGATAAGCAAGGGCAGCGCCAGCAGCAGGGCGCTCCCCGCACTGCGCCAAGGCCGTTTCTGCTCGGGGACGACGGCGGTCACCAGCGCGGTCACTGCCAGCCAGAGTGCCACTGCCATCCCGGCTGTCCAGCCGATGCTTTGGCGTTGTACCAGCGCCAGCGCGATGAGGAAGAAGGCGAGCAGCAGCACCTGCTCGATATCCCGCTCGCGCCGTACCTCGATCATCTTGAGGCTATAGCCGAGCCAGAGCAGATTGATCAGGGCGGGCAGGGTGCCCAATTTGCGCCACTGCAACCCCAGCAACACCACGGTTGTGATGGCCAGCAGCGCCAACCAGCGGGCAGGCAGGGGCGGCAAGCCGCGCCACAGCATCATGGCCCGGACGCCGAGAGTGATGGCGCCCACTGCCACTACCCAGAGTTGCAACTGGGGCCAGAGCGCCGCGACCAGCAGCAGCTGTTGCAGGGCGATGAGTGGCAGCAGGCGGCGGTTATCGAGCAGCATCTGGCGTGATCTTCGGTGGTGTTGCATCGAATTGGGCCAGTGCCAGCAGGCAGCGCTGCACAAAGGCGGCGCCGCTATCGGGCCCCAGCGTCTGGTTTGCCAGTGTCAGGGTAAAGGGGATGCCCCGCTTGCCGTAATCGGCGCACCACCAGGCCAGCACCGCCAGCCGCTGCTCCAGATCCCCGCCCGCGACCCGCTGCAAGGTGAGGTGAGTCTCATCCTGCTGCGGTTCATGGAACTGCTTGGTCAGCAGGCCGCGCCCTTGGGCAAGTTGCTTCCAAGCGACCCGGCTCAGTGGTTCACCGGCCTGATGTGTCCGCAGAGAGTCAAAGTCACCGAGAGTGGCCGGAGCGGGCTGGCCCTGATGCCCCTCGCTTTCGGTCGCATGTTCCCCTCTTAGCGCCCCGAACGCCGGTTTGGGGGCGAGCCAGCCCTCCAACTGCAAGTCCAGCAGGGACCAGCAGCGAAACAGACCGAGGGGGTAGCGGCTCTCGACCCGCAATCGGCCAAGGGGCAGTGGCCCACGGCGCGAGCCCGATACTGGCAGGATAACTGTGCTGGGCACAGCGTCGGCCTGTGCCAGCCAGAGGGTGCCTTCGTTGAGGCTAAACCGGAGCGCCTGCACCGGGCGAGGGCTCTGCACCAAGATACGGATAGGTAGCTGGCTACCCGCTTCCCCCAGTACCAGCTGGCCACCCAGCAGTTCCAGCCCCAACAGGTTGCGGTGGGTAAGCCACATGGCGGCCATAAACAGGCTGCCGAGGCAGTAGGCCACCAGCAGTACCAGATTGTTCTGGTAGTTGGTGCCGAGCAGATAGATGACGAGCAGCACCAGCAGATAGAGCAGCCCCATGCGGGTGGGGAGGATAAAGAGGCTGCGGGTAGCCAGCGTGATCTGGCGGGCCGGGGGAATGCGGCGATCGAGCCAGCGTCGCTGCCAGCGGGCTCGCCACTGCTGCCAACGGTTTAGCAATTTGCTCATCAGGGATTGTCCGGATCGACCCTGGCCAGCAATCGCTGGCTCAGGGGACAGGCTTCGCCGTGCTGTACGCCAAAGCTGCCCCGCAGCCGATGCTCGGCCACATAGGGGAAGACCGCCTGCACATCCTCTACCGTGACAAAGCGCCGCCCCGCAACCAGCGCCCAGGTCCGGCTCACCGCCAGCAAGGTCTGGGCTGCTCGGGGGGAGAGGGGCTGTGGCAGATCCCCATCAAAGCGGCTCTGGTGCACCAGCGCCAGCAGGTAATCGAGGGTGGCATCGGAAACATGGATGGCATCCCCTTCGCTTTGCAAGGTGGCGAGTCCGGCGGCATCCAGCATGGCGGGCAAAGGGCCAGTCGGCTGGTGGCCGCGCAGTAGCTGGCGCTCCGCTTCTCGCGGCGGAAAACCCAGCGAGAGTCGCACGGCGAATCGGTCGAGTTGGGACTCCGGCAGTGGATAGGTGCCCGCCTGATCCGCCGGATTCTGGGTGGCGATGACGAAAAACGGATCGGGGAGTGGGTGCGTGTGGCCCTCGATGCTCACCTTGCCTTCGGCCATCGCCTCCAGCAGGGCGCTCTGTACTTTGGGGCTGGCGCGGTTGATCTCGTCCGCCAGTAGAACCTGGGTGAAGATGGGGCCGGGGTGAAAGCGAAATGTTTGTTGCTGGGGGTCAAAAATCTGAAGCCCCAGCAGGTCGGCGGGGAGCAGATCGGCGGTGAACTGCATCCGCCTGCATGCCAGCCCCAGCACCTGCGCCAGGGCGTGGGCCAGGGTGGTTTTGCCCATGCCGGGCAGATCTTCGATCAGCAGATGACCGCGCGCCAGCAGGGTCACCAGCGCGATTTTCAGCTGTAGCGGCTTGCCCAGAATGACTTGCTCCAGTGTCCCCAGTACGGTCGTGATCTGTTCTTGTGATCTCACCTGCGCCTCCGTTTCTTTCCTTGGCCCCAACAGCTTATACGCCAGCGAGCAGAGTAAGGGCTCATCGAGCGGTAAGCGATGCTCACTTCACCGAGACTTCACACAGTTTCATCGTGGGCACATACATCTTGTTTATGCTAATCCCAATTTCATTTGCCACGAGAATAACCCAATGCAATCACGAACCACGACTTCCCTATTAACGCTGGCCACCCTGCTGTTCTCTTCATTGTCATCTTCGCTCTCCTATGCTGCCGGTGAGGTATCCCTGAGCACAATAGTGGATGGCACCATTCAGCCGGTGCTCAAGGAGTACCGGATCCCGGGAATGGCGGTTGCCGTACTGAAAGATGGCAAGACCCACTATTTCAACTATGGCGTTGCCAACCGGGAGAGCGGTCAGCGCGTCAGCGAGCAGACCCTGTTTGAAATCGGCTCGGTCAGCAAGACCCTGACCGCGACCCTCGGTGCCTACGCCGTGGTCAAGGGGGGCTTCAAGCTGGATGACAAGGTGAGCCTGCACGCGCCCTGGCTGAAAGGGTCTGCCTTTGATGGTGTGACCATGGCCGATCTTGCCACCTACAGTGCAGGTGGCTTGCCACTGCAGTTCCCCGATGCGGTCGACTCGGCAGAGAAGATGCAAGCCTACTACCGCCAGTGGACGCCGCGCTTTGCCGCCGGTACCAAACGGGAGTACTCCAACCCCAGCATAGGTCTGTTCGGCTATCTGGCTGCGAGCTCTCTGGGCCAACCCTTCGAGCAACTGATGAGCCAGACTCTGTTGCCGGGGCTCGGCCTTGCCCACACCTACCTCAAGGTGCCTGCGGCAGCCATGGGTGATTACGCCTATGGCTACTCCAAAGAGGACAAACCGATCCGGGTCAATCCGGGAGTGCTGGCGGACGAGGCCTATGGCATCAAGACCAGCTCGGCGGATTTCATCAAGTTTGTCGAGGCCAACATGACCAAACGCGGTGATGTAACCATGCAGCAGGCCATTGCCATGACTCATACCGGTTTCTTCTCGGTAGGAGAGATGACTCAGGGGCTGGGCTGGGAGAGTTATGCCTATCCCGTCACCGAGCAGGCACTGCTGGCGGGCAACTCGCCGGCAGTGAGCTTCAAGGCCAATCCGGTGGAACGCTTTGCCGCGCCCAAAGATATGGGGGAGCCGCGGCTCTACAACAAGACGGGATCGACCAACGGCTTTGGTGCCTATGTTGCCTTTGTCCCGGCCAAGGGGATTGGCATCGTCATGCTGGCCAACCGCAACTATCCCAATGATGCCCGGATCAAGGCGGCCTACGCCATTTTGAGCAAGCTGGCCGACTAATCACGGGGGCTGCGTTTTACCGCAAGCGAGTGCGCCGGGATTGTACCCGGTGCACTTTTTATCGCGTTTATTTTTACTCAGCTCACGGTGCTCTTCTGCCCGGCGGCTTGTCCATCTAGTTGCCTGAATAGCACACCGATAGAAACAATATTTCCATTTTGGAATGTATAGATCGCCATCTCTTCACTAGGTGTGGTGGTAGCCCCCTCCTATAGTGCTCCGCATAGTCACCAGTTTGCCTGCTGTTTGTCGCGCTTTTGGCCGAACAGGGGCCAGATTTCTGTTACGGAGCCTCCATGAGAACTTTTTTGCTGTGCGCCTTTCTGATGATCATCCTCTATCCGGTCGGGATCGATCTCTATCTGGTCGCTGTGCCCCAGATTGCCGATGCCTTGCAGGCGAGCGAGGCGCAGATCCACACCGCCTTCTCTATCTATCTGTTCGGTATGGCGGCCACCGTGCTGCTGGGCGGGATGATTGCCGATCGCTACGGGCGGCGCTGGGTGGTGCTCGGGGGGGCGCTGATCTTTGTCCTCGCCTCGCTGGTGGCAGGCAATGCGGAGGAGATTGGCCAGTTCTATTTCGGCCGTTTCTGGCAGGGAGTCGGGGCGGGGGCGCTCTATATCATGACCTTTACCGTGCTGCGGGATGTGCTGAGTCAGGAGCGGCTGGCGATGGCGCTCTCGATGATCAACGGGGTGATCTGCGTGATCCCGGTGCTGGCGCCGGTGCTCGGTTACCTAATTCTGTCCCATTTTGACTGGCGCGGGATCTTCGTGGCGATGGCGCTGATGGCGGCTGTCAGCGGTCTTGTCAACCTGCTGCTGCTCAAGGAGACCCGCCCGGCGCGGCAACCGGGGAGTAGCGCGGGGCAACCCTTTGCCCTGCTGCGCTCCCCGCGCTTTATGTTGCTCTCCCTGCTGACCAGTGCCAGCGTGACCGCCATTCTGGTCTATGTCAGCGTCTCGCCGCTGATCCTGATGAAGGAGTTTGGCTTCACTACCGAGCAGTACTCCATCGTGATGATGGTGATGGCCGGCGTGAGTATGTCCACCTCCTTTCTGATGCCCCTGCTGTTGCGCTGGCTGGGCAAACAGAAGGTGCTGGCGGTGTCTCATCTCTCCTATCTGCTGGCGGCGTGCTCACTGATCGGCAGCTGGCAGGCGGGGGGCGATATCCATCTTTTGCTGCCGGGGTTTGCGCTGGTCTGTGTCGGCTTCTCCTGTGGCTTCGGGGTAGCGATGGGGGAGGCGCTCGATGGTTGTCAGCATAACGTGGCCTTTGCCAGCGCCGTGCTCTGCATCATGCAGATCAGCCTCTCCGGCCTCTATATCTGGCTGCTGGGCCAACTTGGCTTTACTCCGTCCGAGATGCTGATCTGCGCTCTGCTGCTGGCACTGCTCAGTTACCTGGCTGTCAAAGGGCTGTTACCATGGCTCGCGCTTCGTGAAGCGCGGTCGCAGGGCTGATGGAAGATGAGAGGGGATATGCGCAATCTGGGTGAACTCGATTTGAACCTGCTGGTGGTATTCAAGTACCTGATGCAGGAGCGCAGTGTGGCAGGGGCGGCGAAAAAGCTCTGTGTCACTCCGTCGGCGGTGAGCAAGTCTTTGGCCAAATTGCGGGAGTGGTTTGACGATCCCCTGTTTGTACGGGTACGGCAGGGGTTGCAGCCCACCAACCTCTCCCTGACCCTGGAGGAGGAGCTGAAGGTCTGGTTCCAGCTCACTGACAACATCACCTCGCTCAATAGCGAGGCGATCCCCGATGGTGCCCGCTTCACCCTAGTGATGGAGTCCCCCTTCTACATCAGCTTCCTGAGCGATCTGCCCATGACCATCTACCAGAAGTACCCCAACTCGGTGGTCAGGATGCTGGGGTGGGATCACCACTCCCTCAACGACATCGTCAATGGCGATGCGGATCTCGGCTTCTGCGCCCGCGAGACCCATGGCCGCTCCCTGGCCAAGGTCAACCGCTTGCCTTATTACATCGATCACGAGGTGCTGTTCACCGATCGCCCGGTGGTGTTCCTGCGCAAGGATCACCCCTTGCTCCAGCAGAAGTGGTCGCTGGAGAATTTTTTGGCCTGCCCCCAGATCAGCATGGTGTGGGAAGCGAACGATACCTGGGCCCTCGACAGTCTGCTGGAGGACGAGGGGCTGAAGCGGGAGGTGCCCATCATGGTCTCCAGCTTCGAGCAGGCGCTGCATATTGCCTCCCAGTCGAGCCACGAGCTGATTGCGGTGGCGCCCTCTTACTGTGGTGGTTATGCCAGTCGGCATCACGACAATCTGATCGCCATGCCGCTGCCGCTCCCCGAGAAGCTCTACGCCCAGCTGGAGATCGCCTTCATCCTGCTGTGGCACAAACGGCACAATCAGGATGCCAAGGTGATGTGGCTGCGCAACGAGATCCGGCGGCTCTACAACGACGAATCGCCACGCTAATGTGGCCGTGACGGTGCCCATCGAGCAGCCGGAGCCATCTGCTCCGGCTTTTTGTTGTCGTATCGCCCGGATGAGTGGGCTTTTGCACGACTTAAGTGCCGAGTTCGGGTTCAACTGTGTGCCATTCAACTCTCTTTATGCACAGATTAGCCTTGGTTGCACGTCTCGAGTGAAGCTCTTTTCACGAAAAAAATTCATGTGGTTTCATTAGAAAACTTCACTAATGGTCACTTTTAAAGTGTGATCGACCATTAAGTTCCTGTATTTGCAGTGATATAGCATGACACCCCTTGGAATGGCGGGGTTAGATAGCGCCTTCGTAGGTGACTGTCAGTAGAGCGCGGCGTGAGCCAGCCCCACAGGTCGTCTGTGGCCGTGTCATGCCCCGGCTATCTGGCCACCAGCCATGAGTGACGGAGCAGAGAGGAATAAGCATCAAGGTTGATAAACCGGCTTGAGTGAAGGGATGCAGCAAAGGTAGAACCCGGAGCCGGTAACTGTACTGGGAGACGCCACTCACCATCCCCCGATAACCCGTAATTGAAACCGGCTAGATGAAAAACACCTTTCATCGAACGGGGCGCTTGCACCCGAAAATAGCCAGATTGGCAGGCTGACTGTGCTCTCCGTTATAGCAATGGCGGGCAAAAAATAGTGCGGCAGCCACCATCAGATTAATAAAAATAAATCTCAGCAAAGGCAGGTTGATATGCGTCCAGCAACAGCACCGACCGGGTTGTTACAACAACCCAAACCCTTCTTTATGATATTTTTCGTCGAACTCTGGGAGCGCTTCGGTTATTACGGCGTGCAGGGGATATTGGCGGTCTTCTTTGTGCAACAACTGGGATTTTCCCAAGAGCAATCCTTTATTACCTTCGGTGCCTTCTCGGCGCTGGTATATGGCCTGATTTCGGTCGGTGGCTATGTCGGTGACCATGTTCTCGGCACCAAGCGCACCATGGTGCTGGGGGCCGTAGTGCTGGTGATAGGCTACTTTATGACCGGTCTGTCGATCTACAATCCCGACCTGATTTTCTATGCGCTGGGCACCATTGCGGTCGGTAACTGCCTGTTCAAGGCCAATCCGGCCAGCCTGCTGTCAAAATGCTACCAGCCAAAAGATCCGCGGCTGGATGGGGCGTTTACCCTGTTTTATATGTCGATCAATATCGGCTCCCTTATTTCCCTCTCGCTCGCGCCGGTAATTGCCGAACACTACGGCTATACCGTGACCTATAACCTGTGCGGGGTGGGGCTGATTATTGCGCTGCTTACCTTCTTTGCCTGCCGCAATATGGTCAAGGATATTGGCTCCGCGCCGGATCACCTGCCGCTCGATTACAGCAAGCTGCTGCTGGTTATATTGGGCTCGGTAGCCATGGTCTTCTTCTGCGCCTGGCTGATGCACCACGTGGTGATCGCCAACATGGTGCTGATGACGGTGACCATCGCCGTGGTGATCTTCTTCTTTCGTGAGGCGTTCAAGCTTGACACCGTGGGCCGCAACAAGATGTATGTGGCCTTCGTGCTGATGCTGGAGGCGGTGCTCTTCTACGTGCTGTATGCCCAGATGCCGACGTCTCTGAACTTCTTTGCCATCAACAACATGCACCACGAGATGCTGGGCATGAGCGTCAACCCAATCAGCTTCCAGGCGCTCAACCCATTCTGGGTGGTGGTGGGTAGCCCGGTACTCGCGATGATCTATACCCGGATGGGCAGCAAGGGGCGGGATCTCACCATGCCGCTCAAGTTCACCCTCGGGATGTTCTTCTGCTCGCTGGGCTTTCTGACGGCGGCGGCATCCGGCTGGTGGTTTGCCGATGAGCAGGGGCTGACCTCCCCCTGGTTTATGGTGCTTATCTACCTGTTCCAGAGTCTGGGCGAGCTGATGATCAGTGCGCTGGGGCTGGCGATGGTCGCCGCGCTGGTGCCACAACGGTTGATGGGCTTCATTCTCGGAATGTGGTTCCTGACTCAGGCGATGGCATCCCTGCTGGGTGGCTATGTGGCGACCTTTACCGCCGTGCCGCAAGGGATGACGGATCCGCTGCAAACTTTGCCCATTTACACCGGCGTATTTGGCAAGATCGGGATGGCGACCCTGCTGATTGCGGTAGTGATGGGGCTGATGGTGCCCTGGCTCAACCGGATGATGAATGCGACGCCGACAGAGGCCGAGGGGCTGGTGGCGGGACAATCACAGGCGTAATGAGGGGATAGTGCGAGACAAGGCAAGGGCGGCGACCCTTGCCTTGCTGTTGATGGTTTAGTTGTACTGCTCTTCCATCCAGGCTTCGACGATCAGCTGCGCCGATACCCCGTCCACACTGCCTTTCTCCAGCGCGCGATAGCCGCCTCGCTCAAACAGGCGGGCGCGGGCATCTGTGGTGGTGAGTCGTTCATCCTTGAACTCCACCGGCTTGCCGAAACGGCCATGCAGCCGGTTGCCGAATTTGCGGGCCCGTACCGTGATCTCCTGATCGGTGCCATCCATGTTCAGCGGCAGACCGACCACCAGCAGGTCCGGTTGCCACTCCTTGAGCAGCTTCTCAATCTCGTCCCAGTTGGGGATGCCGTCGTTGGCCTTGAGGGCGCGCAGAGGCTGGGCGGTGCCAGTCAGCTCCTGACCGATGGCGACACCAATGCTCTTGGTGCCATAGTCAAAGCCCATGATGCTGCGTGATGACATAACTGATAAATCCTCGAAATAGAGAGCGGAGCGGGCCAGCCGATCAGCTGTGGCCGATGTCGCTGGAGAGGTGAACCGGGTTCACCCCTATGCTGGCGGCAGCTTGCTGCCAACGTTTGTGAATGGGGGTCTTGAACACCAGAGCCGGATTGGGGGGGATCACCAGCCAGGCGCCGTCCACCAGCTCCTGCTCCAGCTGCCCGGCGCTCCAGCCGGCATAGCCAAGGGCCACCAGCCAATGGGCAGGAGCCTCGCTCGTACCCAGGGTTTCCAGAATATCCTTGGAGGTGGTCACCATCATCTCATCCCCCACCTGCAGGGTGGAGTTGAAACCGGGGCGGAAGCTGTGCAGCACGAAGCCGCGATCGGCGTGAACCGGCCCCCCTTGCAGTACCGGCTGCTTGAGCTCCGGGTTGTTGGGCGGATTGAGCTGGAGCTGGGTCAGCATGGTTTCCAGCGACATCTCCACCGGAATGTTGACGACCAGTCCCATGGCGCCCTCTTCGTTGTGCTCGCACAGATAGACCAGCGAGCGCTCGAAGTAGGGATCCGTCAGGCTTGGCATGGCAAGCAGGAAGTGATTTTGCAGTGTTTGCATAGAGGCCAAATAGTGCAAAGGTATTTGAGGTCAATTATGGCAGTTGATCCCCATGGGAAAAACCGCTTTTTGGGCTGGGCGAGATCCCGCCTCTTTCCGGATTGCCTTGAAACAGAGAGGGTGGCGCTGGGCCTCCCTCTCTGTTTCCGGGCTTGTCAGGGACGGGTTACCCCTGAACAGGCCGGTTAGCCTGCCTAGCGATTATTTGCCCAGCCGACGCTCGATGGCATCCATCAACATGCCGGTGATGTGCACATCGAAGGCCGCTTCAATCTCGCGAATGCAGGTCGGGCTGGTGACGTTAATCTCGGTCAGCCGATCGCCGATGATGTCGAGGCCGACGAAGATAAGGCCCTTCTCTTTTAACGTCGGGCCCACCGCGCGGGCGATAGCCCAGTCGGCTTCGCTCAGGGGACGCGCTTCACCACGGCCACCGGCCGCCAGATTGCCACGGGTTTCGCCTTGCGCCGGAATGCGGGCGAGGCAGTATGGAACCGGTTCACCGTCCACCACCAGCACCCGCTTGTCGCCATCCTTGATGGCGGGCAGATAGGTCTGCGCCATGCAGTATTGGCTGCCGTGGGCGGTCAGGGTCTCGATAATCACGCCGACGTTGGCGTCATCTTCCTTCATGCGGAAGATGGAGGCACCGCCCATGCCGTCCAGCGGCTTGAGGATCACGTCTTTGTGCTTCGCGTGGAAGGCGCGCAGCTTGTCGGCGCGGCGGGTCACCAGCGTGGTCGGGGTGTGCTCGGCAAACCAGGCGGTGTAGAGCTTCTCGTTGGCGTCACGCAGACTCTGCGGTTTGTTGACGATGAGGCAACCCTCATCCTCGGCCCGCTCCAGCATGTAGGTGGCGTAGATAAATTCGGTGTCGAACGGCGGATCCTTGCGCATCAGGATCACATCGAGGTTGGAGAGGGGCTGATCCACCACCTCGCCCAGGGTGTACCAGTCGGCATAGTCATATTTGACGGTGAGCGGGCGCATGGTGCCAAAGGCGCGACCGGCTTCCATGTAGAGATCCTTCATCTCCAGATAGAAGAGCTCATAGCCGCGCTTTTGCGCCTCTTCGAGCATGGCAAAGCTGGAATCTTTCTTGATGTTGATGGCCGAGATGGGGTCCATCACGATGCCGAGTTTAATGGTCATCCGAATATCCTTCTTGTGGCTCGATTGCTAGTGAGATTCTTAAAACCTGCTTCAGGCCAGATCGCCAAAGCGGCACTGCAGCGCAGTGATCGCAGTCAGGGCGGCGGTTTCGGTGCGAAGCACCCGCGGCCCCAGCAGCATCTCTTTGAAATCTTCCTGCACGGTACGGGCGATCTCGTCGCTCGACAATCCCCCTTCCGGGCCAATCAGCAGGCGCACCCCATGCTCGGGAACGGGCAGGGTGTTGATGCTGTACTCGGCGCGCGGGTGCAGGTTGAGCTTGAGTTCCTTGGTCTCTTCTGCCAGCCAGGCGTCCAGTTCCATCGGCATGCGCACCTCTGGCACCACGTTGCGGCCGCACTGTTCGCAGGCGCTGATCACCACCTTCTGCCACTGCTCGCGCTTCTTCTCCAGCCGGTCTGCTGGCAGCTTGACGCCGCAGCGTTCGGAGAAGAGCGGGGTGATGCAGGTGACGCCCAGTTCCACCGATTTCTGGATGGTGAAGTCCATCTTGTCGCCACGGCTGATCACCTGACCCAGATGAATGGCGAAGGGGGATTCCACCGATTGGGCATCGCAGCTGTCGATAGTCACGTCCACCGACTTCTTGCCGACGCTGGCGATGGTGGCGGGATATTGATTGCCATCGCCGTTGAACAGCTCGAGCTGCTGGCCCGGCTGCATGCGCAGTACCCGGCCGATATGGTTGGCGCCGTCTTCCGACAGGGCGATGGTCTGGCCAACTTGCAGGGTGGCCGGTTCATAGATACGTGGAATACGCATGTCTGCTAGTCAGTCTCTTGCTTGGAAACCCTTTATATCCTGCGCCGAGCAAGGCTCACGCGGCAGAAGGAAAGAGTTTCATGATAGGAGGGGCGATCCCCCTCCCTGGTCAAATGGGGTTATTGGCACTGCTTTTCAATAAAGGGATTGGTATTGCCCTGCAGCTTGCCGATGCGGCGGTTACGCTCGCACTCCCAGCCTTCTGCCGGGTACTGGCGATCCCAAGCTTCGAACAGTTTACGCTGTTGCGCTGCCAGACGCAGCCCATACTGCTCGCTCATGTAGAGGTAGGCGCGGGCGATCTGGCCCCGTACCGGCCCCTTGGGCGGCTGCACCCGACGCTCCTTGAAATCCACCAGCATCTGGCACTGGCCGTACTGATCCGGCTTGCCGTTCCAGTCGGAGAAGCGGAAGTTGGCGCGATCGCCGTTCACCTCACCGATGGCGGGGAAGAGGTTGTGCATGTCCCCCTCCATCTTGTTGAACTCGGGGCTCGCTTTTTCGCAGTTTTTGCGGCCGCCATCCTGCCAGCACTGCAGCTGGTGGCCGAACTCCCAGGCCGGTACCACGTGTTCCCACTCGATGCGGGCGGCGCGTTTGGCCTGCTTGCGCGGCTCATAGCCGCAACTGGCGAGATCCGGGCTCATTTTCTTGCCCTGATAGTCGATGTCGCAGCCGCAGTAGAAGGTGGTGACCGCAGTCTGGCTGCGATAGAGCTTCACCAGATCCTGCTTGGCTTCGCGAAAGGTCTGGGCGTGCAGGGGGGCGCTGAGCAGCGGCAAACCGGCCAGCAGGGTCAGGGCGAGGGAGGAGATGAAACGCATGGGATTCCTTGCAAACGGGATGATTGACGAACGATGGCGGGCACCCTACCACAGGGGCGCGACACAAGCTGGCTTACTGCTCTGGCTCCGGCCGTTCCCGCTCCAGCGGTTGTTTGCAGCGGCGGCAGTGATAGCGGGCCTCGCCACGCACCACCTTGTTGTGACGGCGAATAGAGAGCTGATGCTGCTGGCAGTGACAGCGATAGGGCACGGTGCGCTGGGCCAATACCGCCAGATCGAAGCTGTGGGTGGTTCTGGGCTCAAGGCCGAACACCTCCCGCATCACCGATTGCCACTGGCGGCCGTGGGGTAGCACCCGGTTTTTGCCGCGCCCGTCACCCCACAGGGCATAAACCAGCAGATGGGCCACCTCGTGGGGCACCACCTCATCCAGAAACGCCTGCTGGTTGGCCTGATAGAGGGCAGGGTTGAAGCGCAGCTCCCAGGTTTGCAGCCGCGCCGATCCCGCCGCCCGGCCCCGCATGTTGCAGTAGATCCGCGGGCGGGGGAAGGTGCGGCCAAGGCGCGCTTCGGCCTGCACAAAGCAGGCGTCGACGCGTTGTTGCAGCAGGGCGACAAGCTGGGCAGGAGTGGCAGACATCAACATCTCGTCAGATAGCGGATAAGCAAAAGGGGAGCCAGGCTCCCCTTTTATCACAACAGCGAGCCTTACAGGCCAGCGGCGGAACGCAGCAGTTCGGCCTTGTCAGTCTGCTCCCACGGGAACTCGTCGCGACCGAAGTGACCGTAGGCAGCGGTAGCCTGGTAGATCGGGCGCTTCAGATCCAGCATCTGGATCAGGCCGTACGGGCGCAGTTCGAAGTGCTCGCGTACCAGCTTGACCAGAAGATCTTCGGCGACTTTGGCAGTGCCGAAGGTTTCCACGCTGATGGAGGTCGGCTCGGCCACGCCGATGGCGTAGGAGATCTGGATTTCACAGCGATCGGCCAGACCGGCGGCAACGATGTTTTTGGCAACGTAGCGGGCGGCGTAGGCAGCGGAGCGGTCAACCTTGGAAGGGTCCTTACCGGAGAAGGCGCCACCACCGTGACGGGCCATGCCGCCGTAGGTGTCGACGATGATCTTGCGACCGGTAAGACCGCAGTCACCCATCGGGCCGCCGATAACGAAACGGCCGGTCGGGTTGATGAAGTATTTGGTGTCCTTGTTGACCCACTCGGCCGGCAGCACCGGCTTGATGATCTCTTCGCGTACCGCTTCAACCAGATCCTTGTGGCTGATGGATTCAGCGTGCTGGGTAGACAGTACAACGGCATCGACACCGATGATCTTGCCTGCGTCGTCGTAGGCAAAGGTCAGCTGGCTCTTGGCATCCGGACGCAGCCACGGCAGGGTGCCGTTCTTGCGCACTTCAGCCTGACGCTTCACCAGCAGGTGAGAGTAGGTGATGGGGGCCGGCATCAGCACGTCGGTTTCGTTGGTGGCGTAGCCGAACATCAGGCCCTGGTCGCCAGCGCCCTGCTCCAGCGGATCGCTGCGGTCAACACCCTGGTTGATGTCCGGGGACTGCTTGCCGATGGCGTTCAGCACGGCACAGGAGTCAGCGTCGAAGCCCATGTCGGAGTGGGTGTAGCCGATTTCACGCACGGTATCACGCACGATCTCTTCGATATCAACCCAGGCAGAGGTGGTTACTTCGCCGGCCACCATGACCATACCGGTCTTGACCAGGGTCTCGCAGGCGACACGGGCCTTGGTATCTTGCTTGAGGATGGCGTCCAGTACCGCATCGGAGATCTGGTCCGCAATCTTGTCGGGATGGCCTTCGGAGACCGACTCGGAAGTAAACAGCTTTGCCATGATATGAATCTCAGCTTGTCTGGGTTATCGCCACAGCAATAACCGGGTGAATGGGATGGTGTAGAGGTATCTACATCTGGACGTCTATATTAATTAGCGCCCCCCGCGATTGCCAGCACTATTTTGTCGCACAGTGTCCAATGGGTCACAAGCTGTGATCTCCTATCCCGAAAGGGATGGGGATCAAACGTTTTTCTCTGGTTGCTTTGGTCAATAGAGGGCAAGAAAAGCGATTGTCCTCCCAAAGCCACTTTATTCATCCAGATAATATTTGCACGCCGCGCGCCCTGCTGGGACAATAACGCGCCTTAATCTTGGCCATCAAATGAAGCAATCGCAGGAGATTCAGATGCCTTCTCGTAAAGAGCTTGCCAATGCCATTCGTGCATTGAGTATGGATGCCGTTCAAAAAGCCAACTCCGGTCACCCGGGCGCCCCCATGGGAATGGCGGATATCGCCGAAGTGCTGTGGCGTAGCCACCTCAGACATAACCCGAACAACCCCAAGTGGGCCGACCGCGACCGTTTCATTCTCTCCAACGGCCACGGCTCCATGCTGCTGTACTCCCTGCTGCACCTCTCCGGTTATGACCTCTCCATCGACGATCTGAAAAACTTCCGCCAACTGCACTCTCGCACCCCGGGTCACCCGGAGTACGGCTATGCACCGGGCGTTGAAACCACCACTGGCCCGCTGGGTCAGGGCATCACCAACGCCGTTGGTATGGCGATCGCCGAGAAAGCCATGGCTGAGCAGTTCAACCAGCCGGGCCACGACATCGTTGACCACTACACCTATGCCTTTATGGGCGACGGCTGCCTGATGGAAGGTATCTCCCACGAAGCGTGCTCCCTGGCAGGTACCCTGCAACTGGGCAAACTGATCGCGTTCTGGGATGACAACGGTATCTCCATCGACGGTCACGTAGAAGGTTGGTTCACCGACGACACCGTCAAGCGTTTCGAAGCCTACGGCTGGCACGTTATCCCGGCTGTTGACGGTCACAGCCCGGAAGCCATCAATGCCGCCATCGAAGCCGCCAAGGCCGAGACCGGCAAGCCGACCCTGATCTGCTGCCGCACCATCATCGGTTACGGTTCCCCGAACAAATCCGGTTCTCACGACTGCCACGGCTCACCGCTGGGCAACGACGAGATCGCCGCGGCTCGTGCCTTCCTGAAGTGGGACCACGCCCCGTTCGTTATCCCGGCCGATATCGCTGCCGAGTGGAACGCTCAGGAGAAGGGTGCCAAGCTGGAAGCCGACTGGGCTGCCAAGTTCGCTGCCTATGAAGCCGCTCACCCGACTCTGGCTGCCGAATTCAAGCGCCGTACAGCTGGCGAACTGCCGGCCAACTGGGCTGCCGAATCCGCCAAGATCATCGAAACCCTGCAAGCCAACCCGGCCAAGATTGCGACCCGTAAAGCGTCCCAGAACTCTCTGGAAGCGTTCGGCAAGCTGCTGCCGGAGTTCATGGGCGGCTCTGCCGACCTGGCTCCATCCAACCTGACCATGTGGTCCGGCTCCAAGTCCCTGACCAACGACGATGCCTCCGGCAACTACATCCACTACGGTGTACGCGAGTTCGGCATGTCCGCCATCATGAACGGTATCGCCCTGCACGGTGGTTTCATCCCCTACGGCGCTACCTTCCTGATGTTTATGGAGTACGCCCGCAACGCCCTGCGCATGGCCGCCCTGATGAAGCAGCGCGCTATCTTCGTTTACACCCACGACTCCATCGGTCTGGGTGAAGATGGCCCGACTCACCAGCCGGTTGAGCAGATCGCCTCCCTGCGTCTGACTCCGAACATGAGCACCTGGCGTCCGTGTGACCAGGTTGAATCTGCCATCGCCTGGAAACACGCCATCGAGCGTACCGACGGCCCGACCTCTCTGATCTTCTCTCGTCAGAACCTGGCCCAGATGGACCGTACTGCCCAGCAGCTGGCTGATACCGCCAAGGGTGGCTACGTGCTGAAGGATTGCGCCGGTACTCCGGAGCTGATCCTGATCGCCACCGGTTCCGAAGTGGAACTGGCCGTTGCCGCCTATGAGCAGCTGACAGCCAAGGGCCGTGCCGTGCGCGTGGTCTCTCTGCCGTCTACCGATGTGTTCGACGCCCAGTCTGCCGAGTACAAAGAGTCCGTCCTGCCGTCCTCCGTCACCAAGCGTGTGGCCATCGAAGCCGGCATCGCTGACTACTGGTACAAGTACGTCGGTTTCGGTGGCAAGATCATCGGTATGACCACCTTCGGTGAGTCCGCACCGGCCGAGCTGCTGTTCAAGGAATTTGGCTTTACCGTGGAAAACGTGGTTGCGACCGCTGAATCCCTGTAATTCCTGAAGATTGGGCCAGCTTGGCCCAATAGCCGGAAAATAAAACGCCCTCCATCGCAAGATGGGGGGCGTTTTATTTAGCTATTAATGTTAAAAATGTTTATCTGATTCAAGGGTTAATACCAGGGGCGTTTTATGCAGACAGAAACAGAAATCATTGAACTATCTGAATTTCTGTTGGAGTTCAATAAAGAGAGTGATCGCGGGGCTGTACTTAATGCAGCCGCAGTGTTAGATGACTGGTTGAAAAATATTCTTGAGTCATTTTTTGTTAAAAACAAATCAGGTAGTGAACTTGTTAGTGGTTTCAATGCACCACTTGGAACGTTTGCCGCTAAGGTAACTGCTGCTCATGCGCTCGGTCTTATTGAAGAAAGTGAGTATCATGAGATAACTATAATCCGTAAGATTAGAAATGAGTTTGGTCATAGTTGGAGAGGTGTGGATTTTTGTTCTGGTAAGGTACTAAATCTTGTGAGTCAGTTACCTTGGTGTGGCCCAGAGGAGCTGGAGTCAAATTCAACACCAAGAATGCGCTTTAATTTTGCTATAGCAATCTTACTGTCAGACTTAATGTGGCGTTCAAGATTGGTTGAAAAAGAACGTAGAAAGATTAAGTCGTGGCCAAATAAGTCAAGAAAGTCTGTAGGTTCGATTAGCGAAGCGTAATCGGACGTTCGCGTTCTTTAATTCGATGCAATAAAAATCATATCCCTTCCTGTTACCAAAAAAGAGACCGGCCATCAGCCGGTCTCTTTTTTATTTACCACAACATTACACCTGCGGCGGGGTGCTTTCCGCGTTGGATATCACCGCACCCACCTCAACCAAGTCTGCTATGGGCCTTATTTATCTGATGACAACGGCGCCATGGTTAATACCAGCTTGCCGATATGGCGGCCTGAGTCCAGCAAATGGTGGGCGGCAGCGGCCTCATGCAGCGGGAAGGTCTGGTAAACCTGCGGTTTGACCTCGCCGCGTTCGATAAATGGCCAGACATGAGTTTGCAGCTGGGCGATCAGATCGGCTTTTTCCTGCGGAGTACGCGAGCGCAGGGTAGAGCCGATATGGGTCAGCCGCTTTTGCAGCATGGGAAACAGATCCAGATTGGGGGCTGCGCCCGCAATAATGCCGATCTGGACTATGCGGCCATTGATGGCGGCCGCCGCATAGTTGCGCGCGACATACTCCCCGCCAATGATATCGAGAATGATGTCGGCGCCATGCCCATCGGTGGCTGCATGCACTGCCTCGACAAAATCTTCCTCCTTGTAGAGTACGGCCACATCCGCGCCCAGCTTGATGCTGGCGGCCTGCTGCTCGGGTGAGCCGACCGTGGTGATGATTTTTGCGGCGCCAAATGCCTTGGCCAGCATGGTGGCGGTCGTGCCGATGCCGGAGGCGCCGCCATGAATCAAGATGATGTCGCCTTTTTTAAACTGGCCCCGTTCAAACATATTTGACCAGACCGTCATAAAGGTTTCCGGCAGTGCCGCGGCTTCGACAAAGCTCAATCCGGGCGGCAGGGGCAGGACATTGCTCTGGTGGGCGACGCTGTACTCGGCATAGCCGCCACCCGAAATCAGCGCGGCGACCTTGTCGCCAATCTTGAGATGAGTCACCTGCTCCCCCTTGGCGACCACGACCCCGGCGACCTCCAGCCCGGGAATATCCGATGCCCCTGCCGGAGGCGGGTAGAGCCCTTTGCGCTGCATCACATCCGGCCCATTGATGCCGGTCGCATAGTGCCAGATCAAAACCTCATCGGGCTTGGGCGCTGGTGTGGCGCGGGTGGTCAGTTGCAAGACATCGGGGCCACCTGGCTGGGTAATCTCTACCGCGCTCATGGTGGCGGGAATGGAATAGGCGTTATGCATCAGCGGCTCCTTGTAACGAGGTGATATGAGGTTCCCCGAGTGGGATGAGCACCAAGATAGTGGAGATTGCTGATGAATAAACGCAGTATTATCCCTCACCTGTAATGCAAAAATGCATTTCAACCGGGAGTCGTGATGAACTGGGATGATGCGAAAATTTTTCTGGCGTTGCATCGGGAAGGGAGCCTGAGGGGCGCCGCCCGTGTGGTCGGGGTCGATCAGGCCACCATTGGCAGACGGATTGCTGCACTGGAGCATCGTCTGGCAGCCACTCTGTTTCTCCGTACATCCAAAGGGTATGTGCTGACTCATGTCGGAGAGATAGTGCTGGCCAGCGCCCAGCAGATGGAGCTGGCAGCTATTGATTTCGTGCGGGCGGCGCAAGGAGTCGACAACCGCCTGGTCGGGGAGGTCAGTGTGGCGACCACAGACACCCTGGGGATGGATTTTCTGATACCGGCCCTGACCGAGCTGCATCAGCGTTATCCCGATATCAGGGTCATCCTCAATACCTCGACCCAGGTGGTCAATCTGTCCCTGCGGGAAGCGGATATCGCGATCCGGACGGTGAAGCCGGACAATCCCGACCTGATTATTCGCAAGCTGGCCTCCTGGCCGGTCGGGTTGTATGCCTCCGCCGACTATCTGGCTCGCCATGGCATTCCCGAAGCGGGCACCGGTTTTGCGGGCCATTCGCTGGTGGTGTATGAGCCTCACTGGCAGAGCGCTCGCTCGCCAATGATGCTCGAAGAGGCGGCCGAGGGGGCCACGGTCGCCGCGGGGGTCAATACCAGCCTGATGCTGCGTCAGGCCCTGTTGATGGGGCTGGGGCTTGGCGAGGTGGCGGTTCCGCTCGCCGAGCAAGCCGGGTTGGTGCGGGTCTGGCCCGAGCGGCAGTTACAGCAATCCTACGATGTGTGGCTGGTGACCCATCAGGATGTGCAACATGCCGCGCGGGTCAGAGCGGTCATGGATGTCATCGTCAGGGCATTTGCCGCGATGGCCTAAGTCTGGCGGGGATTCTGTTCAGGTTTTGTCGCAGCGTGGTCACATCCCTTGCCATAGTCATGGCGGTTGAGGGAAAACCCTCATTTACTTGGTCTCTGACAGTCAATACTGTGAGACCGAGTCCACCACTACTGGAGCCTGACCCATGACCGATATGCTTGTTGACGATAAACAACCGACCCCGGATCCGGCAGAGCAGAATGCCTTCTTTCCGTCGCCCTACTCCCTGAGCCAGTTCACCTCGCGCAAGTCTGACCTTGCCGGGGCCGACTATCCCGTTCCCTATCGGGAGGGGCGCTGGAAGATCCTGCTGATCGGGGCCGATGAGCGCTATCTGCCCACCGACAACGGCACCCTGTTTTCCACCGGCAACCATCCGGTCGAAACCCTGCTGCCCATGTATCACCTCGACAAGGCGGGCTTTGCCTTTGATGTGGCCACCCTCTCCGGCAATCCGGTCAAGTTCGAGTGGTGGGCCATGCCCAGCGAAGATGAAGAGGTGCTGGGGCTCTATGGCAAATATCAGCCGCAGTTCCGCCAACCGGCCAAGCTGGCCGATTTGCTGAAAGAGGCGCTGGCCGCTGACTCCGACTATATCGGCGTCTTTATTCCCGGCGGCCACGGCGCCCTGATGGGGTTGCCGGAGAGTGCCGAGGTGAAAGCGCTGCTGGAGTGGGCGATGGCCAACGATCGCTTCATCATCTCCCTCTGTCACGGGCCTGCTGCGCTGCTGGCGGTGGCTAATCCAGAGACCTTCGCGGGCTACAAGATCTGCGCCTTCCCCGATGAGCTGGATGCCCAGACCCCGGCAATTGGCTATATGCCGGGCCACCTCACCTGGAAGTTTGGCGAGAAGCTCAAAGAGATTGGCTTTGAGATCGTCAACAATGGCATCTCGGGAGAGGTGTGCCGGGATCGCAATCTGCTGACCGGTGACAGCCCGCTGGCGGGCAATAACCTCGGCAAGCTGGCTGCTACCACCTTGCTGGAGGCGGTTGCCAAGCGATGAGGTTGTCGTCGTCGCCAGCCAATGCGCTGCAGGTCGCGGTGGCGCTGGAAGGGTGCCAGCGGCTGGAGGAGATCCAGCAACTGGTGCGCACCTTTGCCGCTCCGCTGGGGTATCACCGCTTTGCGCTCTTCTCCATCAGCGCCAGCGAGGAGGGGGTGGTCGAGCACCTCTACTGGCTGGAGGGGGAGTGGCTGGAGAGCGGCGAGGCGGTCGACCTGCATACCTATATGCGCGAGTGCCCGATGGCGATGCATATCAGGGAGCGAGACCAGCCCTTCTTCTGGAGCAAAAAGGTTGGCGCCGTTGGCGAGCAGTACCGTATCGTTCGCCAGCCTGAGGGGCCGGGCCGACATGGCTTGCAGGTACCCGTCTATGGGCCGCTGGGGCTGGAAGGGGCGATGAGCTTTGGTGGCGATCAGATCGATGCCAGCGCTCCCGCTCGGGTTGGCCTTGCGCTGATCGCGGCTGCGGCTTTTCATGCAGCTCGTCGGCTGATGGAGATGCCTGTAGAGGGCCACGAGCGTGGCCTCACTGGGCGCGAGCGCGAAGTGCTGGAGTGGGTCTCCCGGGGTTGGCGCCATGCCGATATCGCCACCACCCTGAAACTCTCGGTGCGCACGGTCGAGAACCATCTGCGCAGTGCCCGCCGTCGACTGGGGGTGGCCACTACCGCAGAGGCGGTCAGAGTGGCGATCAGGAACCGCGATATCGAGGGCTGAGGGGCTATCCCTTTGTCTGGCATGTAAAAAGAGACCGGCATATAGCCGGTCTCTTTTTTATTTCCGCAACCTTTACGCCTGTGGCGGGGTGCTTTCGGCGTTGGACATCACTGCATCGATTTGTACCAGAGCACCGGCGGGAAGTTCACTTACCCCGATTACGGTGCGGGCAGGCAGATAACCCGGGAAGTATTTGGTGTAGACGGCGTTGACCGCATCCAGATCCGCGATATTGGCGAGCTGGATATTGACCTTGACGATATCGTCCATCACATGGCCGATGCTCTCCACAATCGCCTTGATATTGCTCAGGCACTGGGCGGTCTGCTCCTTGATGCAGCCAGCCAGGATCTTGCCGGTTGCGGGGTCAATCGGCAGTTGGGCAGAGAGATGGTTGTAGTGGGAGAAGGCGACGGTCTGGGTGTGCAAGGGGCTGCGCGGTGCCTTGTCGGTATTGCGGGCACGGATCACCAGATTGTGACGGTCTTCCACCAGTTGTGGCGGGGTGCCGTCACCGTGGGAGATGACCGCATCCATTTGCACCCGTGCCCCCATGGGCAGGGCAGCGGCACTGACCACAGAGCGGGCGGGCAGATAGGCGACGGCGCGGGCGATGGCGGAGTCGGGGAAGAAGGTGGTGTAGACCTCGTTGACGGCCTCCAGATCGGCCAGATCGGTCAGATAGACGGTAACCTTGACGATATCGTCAAACGGCACGTCGATGCTCTCCAGCACCGCCTTGATATTGCGCAGGCTCTGACCCGCCTGCTCCTTGATGCCACCGGCAACCAGCTGGCCCGAGGCGGCCTCGACCGGCAGTTGCGCACCGATATTGTTGTAGTGGGAGAAGGCCACGGTATGGGTGGAGAGCGGATTGTGCGGCGCCTTGTCACTGTTGCGGGCGAGCTTCACCAGCGGGCAAGGATCTTGCGGGAAGGTGCCTTCGCCGTTGGAGATGATGGCATCAATCTGCACCAGCGCACCCAGCGGCAGGGCGGCGACGGCGAGGGTGGTGCGGGTCGGCAGATAGCCCGGGAAGAATTCGCGATAGACGGCGTTGACCGCCTCCAGATCCGCCATCTCTTTCAGGAAGATGGTCGCTTTCACCATATCGTCCATCACATGGCCGATGCTCTCGATGATCGCCTTGAGGTTGCTCAGGCACTGTCTGGCCTGCGCGGTGACATCGCCGCTTACCATCTTGCCGGTGGCGGGATCGACCGGCAGCTGGGCGGAGATATTGTTGTAATGAGAAAACGCCACCGTTTGGGTGCAGGGGCCCAGATCCTGGGGTGCATGGGGGGTATTTCTTGCCGACTTGATGATGGTGCCACTCATAGATATGCCTCTTTTTAATATTTGTTGTTCATTCAGGTACAGGTTTACCCCATCTCGTTGTGCGCCATGGCCACTGCGCCAGCGGCGGCATCCCCGGTTATTATTTGTGATCCACTCAATTACTGAGAGCAATAAGGGAGGAGAGGACAGGGTAGATATTTCAGACGCTGCGATTCTATGAGTGGCTATCATGGGTTGCAAACCGCTGATTGCATTTCTATGAGATGGCTCAATGGGTGCAAATTTAATGTGATTGCTATTCAATTCATGCTGAATAGTCACCTGTTTGTCCGCCAATGGCCATGCATCGAGCAATAGTCCAGTCCGGGCGGGGGTTGGGGCAGATACCTTGGCAGTGAAGGAGTGTAAAGAAAGGGTTAATGCGATGCATCAAGCTGCCATCAAACTATTTTATTGTGCATAGATATGTACTTTATGTTTTTTTAGTCATCTATCTTGCCGCGCAAAAATATGTTAGCAGACATTACTGTAACAGTAGTTAAAGATGTGGCTGGAATATAATTCAAATATTTGCATGGGGGATGCTTGTTAATTATCGGTAGGCTGACGGTTGGCCAAGACTCGGAGCGTTTTTATCTTTTTATGTATCTGGTGAAATATGCGTGACACAGCCCAGTGGTCCCATATCGAGGTGACCAGGGTTGGCAATATATCGGCTGACCGGGTGCGGCATGGTCAAGAGAGGATGACGTTGGCTCGACGCAGCGCTATGGATCGGGCTCTCTGCGCCGGTTGTAGTCTACAGCCTGCCAGGGATGAAAGGGTCGCGGGCGAGGCCAGCTGCCGTGGCATGGTTGTCTGCGGGATTGTTAACAAAAATGTGAACGAGATCACCGGATGGACAAGGGTTTAAGGCTGGAAATGGAGCAGAAAGGAGTAGAATGGCACTTTATTTTTGAGGGTCATTCGATGCCCAACTATCACTTTTTCACGCTGGGCCAGGCGCTTACCTATCTCGATGCCAATGCCCCGCGCTATAGCGATGAGCGTCGTCAACTGGTTGAGCAGGGATTTGCCGCCATGGCGGCCCCCATCTTTGCAGATACGCCGGTTGAAGCACTGGCGTTGTTGCGCCAGCATCAGGCATGGAAGGAGGAAGCCATGGTCGATGCACTCTCCTTGACAGTTGCCACCGGGCCGACGCTCGTCTCCTGTTTGCAGGAGAACCCTTTATCCGCGAGTTGAACAGCATCATGGCACCATCGAGGTGGCGCCATGTTGCCGCTGTCCGCTTGCGATCTACCTCTGGTGCAGTTCGCCTTCCATTACCAGTAGAGTATCCATCCCTGCCGCCTTGCCAGCCTCAAGCCCGATCCGGGTATCTTCAAACACCAGACAGTTGGCGGGATTGGCGCCGAGCAGTTTGGCCACCCGCAAGAAGGTGTCGGGATGCGGTTTGTGGTTGGTGACATCATCGGCGCTGACCACCACAGAGATATAGGCATCGAGCCCGGTGCTTTTGAGGATGGAGTCCGCCTGATTGCGCGGTGAGCCGGTGCCAATCCCCATCTTGACCTTGCCGTGATAGTGCCTGACCAGCTCCCACATCTTGGGAAAGACGCTGACCTTGTCGATATGTTCCATATAGAGGGCAATCTTGCGACGGGTAAAAGCCTCGACATCCACCGTCAGCCCCTGCTGCTCGGCCAGCATGGCGATGATCTTGCGGGTGGGAATGCCGCCGTACTGATAGAGCTGATCCCGCTCGAAGGGGATGCCGAATTCGGCGCAGGTAAGCTCCCAGGCATCCAGATGGAGGGGCATGGAATCTACCAAAGTGCCATCCATATCGAAAATCAGGGCATCGTAGTGATCAAACCCGTACTGCTCACGCTCGCTCATGGGGGCTCCTCGAATCAAATAGGGCAGGCTAGCAGAAACGGTCGGCGTTTTGTGGGATCGGCCTCATGGTTGGGCAGATTGTGGCCGCCGTTTTTTCTATCTCTTGCTGATTTGTGAGACAATAATCCGTTCATTGCCGGATACTTTGGCATATCAGATCTGCGAGTCCGCTTATGACCTCGAAAATGTCCCCCAAAACCATCTTCTCCAGTGTGGCGCTTGTGATCGCGCTCGGTTCACTGGAAAAGAGCATCGTCACTACCCCGCTGCCCATGATTGGCGCCGAGCTGCATGCCGGTGCCGCCCTCACCTGGGTGGTCACCGCCTACCTGCTGGCCGCCACCGCCGTGCTGCCCCTCTATGGCAAGCTGAGCGATCTCTTTGGTCGGGTGCGGATGCTCAATATCGGCATCGGCCTGTTTCTGGCGGGCTCGGTGGCCTGTGCGCTCTCCCAGGATCTGCAGACCCTGCTGGCAGCGCGGGTGCTGCAAGGGCTGGGGGGCGGCGGTCTGATTGCCCTCGCGTTTACCGTGATTGCCGACACCATTCCGCCGCGGGAGGTGGGCAAATATCAGGGCTACATCTCGGCGGTCTATGCGGTCTCCAGTATCGCTGGCCCCTTGCTCGGCGGCTACTTCACCGAGCAGCTCAGCTGGCGCTGGATCTTCTGGATCAATCTGCCGCTCGGGGCGCTGGCAGTCTTTCTCATCAACCGCAACCTCAAGCAGCTCAACGTGCGTCGCCACAGTCGCTTCGACTGGAAGGGGGCGGCTCTGCTGATTACCGTCACCACGCTCACCCTGTTGCTGCTCTCGCCGGAAGCGGCGCTGCCCGCCGTCTGGCTCTCGGCGGCACTGGGCGTTGCGTTGCTGCTGCTCATTCTTATTGAGCGGCGTGCCCACGACCCCATATTGCCTGCCCATCTGGCACGGCTGCCCGGTTATCTGGTGAGCGTGCTGCTGGTGATGCTCTCCCAGTTGCTGATGTTTGCCGTGCTGGTCTATCTGCCGTTGCAGATGCAGTGGCAGAAGGGGATGAGCGCCAGCGAGAGCGGCGCCATCATGGTCATCTTCATGATCTGCATCACTGCTGGCGCCTTTGTCGGCGGCAAGCTGATTGGCCGTACCGGCCACTACAAGAGTTTTGTCGCGGTGGGCTTTGGCCTCGCGGCGGTGGCGCTGTGGCAGATCCACTTCGATGCCTGGGTCAGGCTGGCGCTCGGGTTTGCCGATATTGGTCTCGGTCTGGTGCTGCCCGCCCTCTCGGTGGTGGTACAGAATGCCCTGCCGCGGCAGGATCGCGGCATCGGCATGTCGCTGTTCAACTTCGGGCGGGAGCTTGGCGGAGCCGTCGGCGTGGCCATCTGCTCCATGCTGTTTCATTTCCGCCTGCCAGCCGGCAGCGGTGGCGATCTGAGCCGGCTCGCCCCCGATCTGCTGGCCCCGGGCTTCAGCGCGACCTATATCGGCATGGCATTGATCGCCACGCTGGCGCTGCTCATCACATTGCTGGCGTTGAAGCGCCACGAGCTGGCCTCCATCAGCGCCTGATCAGGCCTGCGCCGACATTGGCTCACCATAGCTAGCATCAGGGCTCCCCGCGGGGAGCCCTGATTGTTATTTGGCGAATAGCGTGGCTGCTGCCATCAAGCCATGCGCGAGTTACTCCTGCGCCGGACTCTCCTTGCCCGCCAGCTGGCTCAGCCAGGCGAAGCGGCGGTTGGCCTCCTGCTCCGCCTCTTCATAGAGCTGGCTGGCCACCTCCGGCAGTTGGCGCTCCAGCCGCTGGAAGCGGGGCTCATGGCGCAAGGTCTCGGCCTGCGAGGCATTGGGTGCCCGCGAGTCGAGCGCCAGCGGCAGTTTGCCCTCGTCAGCGCGGCGCGGATCGAAGCGGTAGAGGGGCCAGAAGCCGGTGGCGGTCAGCTGTTTCATCTGCTCATGGCTCTCGGCCATGTCGTAGCCATGCTCCTCGCAGGGGCTGTAGGCGATGATGAGTGAGGGGCCCGGGTAGGCTTCCGCCTCCTGAATCGCCTTCACTGTCTGGTTCATCTGGGCGCCGAGGGAGATCTGCGCCACATAGACGTGACCATACATCATCACGCTGGCCCCGAGATCCTTGCGCCCCTTGCGCTTGCCCTGCTCGCCAAACTTGGTGATGGCCCCGAGTGGCGTCGCCTTCGATTGCTGGCCGCCGGTGTTGGAGTAGCACTGGGTGTCGAGCACCAGCACATTGATGTTCTCCCCCAGGCTCAGCACATGGTCGAGCCCGCCAAAGCCGATGTCGTAGGCCCAGCCATCGCCGCCGATGAGCCAGACCGATTTTTCCACCAGATAGTCCGCATCGCGAGCCAGCTCTTGGGCTGCCGGGATCGGGCTCTCCTGCAGCAGTGCTCGCAGCTGCTGGATATGGGCCCGCTGCTCGGAAACCGGCAGGGTGGCATCGCCGAGCACCTCGTGCAGCGCTGCCGGTATGGTGTCGCCCAGGTTCGCCAGCAGACGGCGTACCCGCTCCCTGTGCTGATCGACGGTAAGACGGAAGCCCAGTCCGAACTCGGCGTTGTCTTCAAACAACGAGTTGGCCCAGGCCGGCCCACGCCCGTCGGCGTTGGTGGTGTAGGGGGTGGTAGGCAGGTTGCCACCATAAATGGACGAGCAGCCGGTGGCGTTGGCAATCAGCAGCCGATCGCCATAGAGCTGGGTCAACAGCTTGATATAGGGGGTCTCGCCACAGCCGGAGCAGGCGCCCGAGTATTCAAACAGCGGCGAGATGAGCTGGGAGGTGCGGATGTCGATGCGCTCCAGCTGCTCGGCGCTGCGCTCTGGCAGGTCGAGGAAGAAGTCGTAGTTGGCCTTCTGCTCGTCGAGGTGATCGAGGCGCGAAGCCATATTGATCGCCTTGCGATCCGGGTTGCTGCGATCCCTGGCCGGGCACACCTCAACGCAGAGATTGCAGCCGGTGCAATCCTCCGGCGCCACCTGCAGCACGTACTGCTGGCCGCGCATGTCACGGGATTTCACATCCAGCGCATCCAGGGTAGCGGGAGCAGCGGCCAGTGCATCCGGTTCTACCACCTTGGCGCGAATGGCCGAGTGGGGACAGGCGGCGACGCAGTAGTTGCACTGGGTACAGAGCTCCGCTTCCCAGATGGGGATCTCCTTGGCGATGTTGCGCTTCTCCCAGCGGGTAGTACCGACCGGCCAGGTGCCATCCGGCGGGAAGGCGGAGACCGGCAGGCTGTCACCCAGCCCCGCCAGCATGGCGGCGGTGACGGTCTGGACAAAGTCGGGGGCCTTGGCCGAAACCACCGGTGGGCGCGGGCGGCTGGCAGGATCCAGCTCGCCAAGTTGCACCCTGGTCAGTGCGGCGCAGGTTGCCTCCAGAGCCTGCCAGTTGCGTTCGACCAGCGCTTGTCCCTTGCTGCCATAGCTGGTGGCGATGGCCTGCTTCAGCAGGCTGGTCGCCTCTGCGGGGGGAATGATGGCGCTGAGCTGAAAGAAGGCCATCTGCATCACGGTATTGATGCGGTTGCCGAGCTGGCAGTCGCGGGCAATTTTGGCGGCGTTGATGATGTAGAAGCGCGCCTCTTTCTCGCGCAGGGCGTGCTGCACCTCGCTGGGGAGACGTTGCCAGATATCCGCTTCGCTGTAGGGGGTGTTGAGCAGGAAGATGCCGCCCGCTTTCAAGCGCTCCGCCATCCGGTACTTGTCGACAAACTGCCACTGATGGCAGCCGATAAAGTCCGCCTCTTCCACCAGATAGGCCGATTGGAGCGGCCGCTCGCCCACCCGCAGGTGAGAGACGGTGAGGCCGCCCGCCTTCTTGGAGTCGTAGACGAAATAGCCCTGCGGATAGAGGTCGGTGTGGTTGCCGAGGATCTTGATGCTGTTCTTGGCCGCCGAGACGGTGCCGTCGCTGCCAAGGCCGTAGAAGAGCGCCTCCAGCTTGTGTTGCTGGCCGTGGATGGGGCTTTGCGAATCCAGCGCGGGCAGCGGTAGCGAGAGACCTGTGATGTCATCGAAGATGCCGACGGTAAAGCGTGGACGCGGGTTCTCTTGCGCCAGTTCGGCAAACACCGCCAGCGCGCAGGCGGGGCCGAACTCTTTGGAGGAGAGGCCATAGCGACCGCCGATAACCCGCGGCAGGCTTGCCCGCTCGCCCCGGCTGACAGCTTCGGCCAGCGCTGTCATCACGTCGAGATAGAGGGGCTCGGCCTGTGCGCCCGGCTCCTTGGTGCGATCCAGCACGGCGATGGCGCGGGCACTCTCGGGAATCACGGCCAGCAGGTGCTCGGCCGAGAAGGGGCGGAACAGCCGCACCTTCACCTGCCCCACCTTCTCCCCTTGGGCAAGCAGGCGCTCGATCACCTCTTCACAGGTGCCGATGGCCGAGCCCATCAGCACCACAATCCGCTCCGCCTGCGGGTGGCCGACATATTCAAACGGCCGGTAGTGGCGGCCGGTCTGCTCGCCAAAAGCCTGCATTGCCTCGCTCACATGGCCATAGGCGGCGTCATACCAGGGGTTGCTCGCCTCCCGGCACTGGAAGTAGGTGTCCGGGTTGGCGGCGGTGCCGCGAATGACCGGTTTGTCGGGGGTGAGCGCCCGGTCACGATGGGCACGGATGGCATCTGCGGGCAGCAGGGCGCGCAGGGTGTCGTCAGCGAGCGGCGCTATCTTGGCGATCTCGTGAGAGGTACGAAAGCCGTCGAAGAAGTGGATAAAGGGGAGGCGGCTGTTGAGGCTCGCTATCTGGGAGATCAGGGCAAAGTCCTGCGCCTCCTGCACATTGCTGGCACAGAGCATGGCACAGCCGGTCTGGCGCACCGCCATCACGTCCGAGTGATCGCCAAAGATCGATAGCGCATGGGTCGCCACGGTGCGCGCCGCCACATGTAGCACGAAGGGAATGAGCTGACCCGCCAGCTTGTAGAGGTTGGGGATCATCAGCAGCAACCCCTGCGACGAGGTAAACGAGGTCGCCAGCGCGCCGGTCTGCAGGGCGCCGTGGACGGCGGCGATGGCCCCCCCTTCCGACTGCATCTCGACAACCCGGGGCACATCCCCCCACAGGTTCTTGCCCCGTTCGCTCGACCAGGCCGACGACTGCTCAGCCATGGCCGAGCTGGGGGTGATGGGGTAGATGGCGATGACTTCGCTGGTGCGGTACGCCACCGAGGCGACTGCGTTATTCCCGTCTGTGGTGATCATGTGTTTTCCACTTTGCTATGCCAGTTTGAAAGCCGATAGTTGCATCGGCAATGGATAGGTCGCAGGCATAGTAAGAGGGGCAATGAGAGCGTATCAAACGGGATAAATAATCAATTAATAAGTCAGTAATAGTGGTTAATTTAATCCCGCTGCGTGGGTGCATGATTTTCTGCTGACAGCCAACGGGAGGTGGCTGATGGGCCATTGACATGGCCCATCAGCACGTGGTTAACCCTGATCCACTTGCAGCCAGATGGCGCACTGATAAGGGGCGAAGAGCTGCAGCGGTTCGCTTGGGTAATTGGCCAGCAGCAATCGCATCTCGTCTGCCACCTTGTCGAAGTGGGGCATCGGCAAGGGGGTCGCCGTGAGATTGGCGAGCAGCAGCAGGGTGTGCCGCTCTCCGCTGGCCGGATCCTGCCAGTGGCGGCGATAGCTGATGCGCTCGGGATCATCCCCATCCAGCAGTTCGAAATTGCCGTGGCGAACGACAGGGTGAGCCTTGCGCAAGGCGATGAGTTGGCGATAGCAGTGAAACGGCGAGTCGGGGCGGATCAACTGCTCGGCTGCATTGATTGCAACGTGGTTGGCGTTGAGGGCAATCCAGGGTGTGGTGGCGCTGAAACCGGCGTGGGGGCCGGCGTCCCACTGCATCGGGGTACGGGCGTTGTCGCGGCCGATGGCATCGAGCCGCCGACTCAGCTCGGCAGGATCCAGCCCTGACTGGCTGGCGCGGTAGTTGAGCGCCTCCACATCGCGCAGCTCGCCCGGCTGCCAGTGGCGGTTGGTCATGGCGAGCTCCTCCCCTTGATAGATGAAAGGAGTACCCTGCATCATGTGCAGCACCATAGCCCACAGGTTGGCGCTGGTTTCACGCCACTCTGGCCTGTCATCGCCAAAGCGGGAGACGGCGCGGGGCAGGTCGTGGTTGCCGAGAAACAGGCTGTTCCAGCCCTGACCGTGCAGCCCTTGCTGGTGGCGGGCCATGGCTCGTTTGAAGGCGAGGGGATCGAAGCGGGATGACCACTTGTCACTGCCCAGCCCCAGATGCTCGAAGTTGAACACCATGCTGAACTCGCTGCCATCATGGTTCGAATAGTTCTGCATATGGGCGAGATCGGCCCCCCAGGTCTCCCCCACCGTAATGATCCCCTTGCCACCGAAGCTCGCAGCATTGAGCTCACGGATATAGTCGTGCAGGCGCGGGCCATTGCTCATGGCCAGCCGGTCCCACTCCTTGCTCACCATGTCGATCACATCGAAGCGAAATCCCTTGATCCCTTTGCCCAGCCAGAAGTTGATCACCTCTGCCATTTCGGCCCGCACCGCCGGGTTGTCCCAGTCCAGATCGGCCTGACTGGGATCGAAGTTGTGCAGGTAGTAGCGATCAAGCGCTGGCACATACTGCCACCCGCTGCCGCCAAAAATCGAGGTAATGGGGTGAGCATCGACAAAGGCTTGATCCCGGAATACGTAGTAGTCCTGATAGCAGGGATCCCCGGCCAGTGCCTTCATAAACCACTCGTGCTCGGTGGAGGTGTGGTTGGCGACGATATCCATCATGATGCCGATGCCGTGAGCGGCTGCTTCGGCTATCAGCAGCTCCATCTCGGCCAGAGTGCCGAAGGCGGGGTCGATGGCACGGTAGTCCGCCACGTCATAGCCGTTGTCCCGCCAGGGGGAGCGATAGATGGGGGTGAGCCAGAGCATATCGACCCCGAGGGTGGCCAGATAGTCGAGGCGCTGACGGATGCCGTTGATATCGCCCATGCCGTCGCCATCGCTGTCCTGAAAACTCATGGGGTAGATCTGGTAGATGACACAGCTATCGAGGTCGATATCGGGCGTATGGCGGGGTTGCGGGTTCATCAGCTTGGCCGGTTGGGGGAAGAGATTTTCTATCTTACCCAGATGGGCGGGCACTCAACAGGGCAGGGGAAACCTTGAAAAGGGTTCCATTGTTGGCTGATTGCCAAAAGTGCGGAAAGGGTCACAAAGGTGCCATCCCAAGCCACGGCTGTGGTCGGGATGACACGGCACTTAGCACTGATACTCTGCAGGAATACAGGCTATTGAGCAGCCTTGGCCTGTTCGCTGCGCTGCTCCTGCTGGCGCTCTGCCTTCTCTTGCTGGCGTTCCGCTTGTGCTTCCAGCTCCTTGCCGAGGAAGTAGTTCAGGAAGGTGCGGATCACCGCGATGATGGCGAGGCGGATCAGCTCCTCCTTGCTCGGCGCGACCGTGGTGGCCAGGATGTCGGCGGCGAGCTGGAACTCCAGCGCCAAGATGAGCCAACTGCCGAAACAGAGGCGAATGCGCGGAAAGCCGGGTTGGTGATCCCGCACTCTTGCCGCCAGCCAGAGGGTCTTGCCAAGCCCTATCACCACACAGGCGATGGAGATGATCTCCAGCAGCAGCTGGAACAGCTCGACCCCGTGCATCATCCCCTCTTTCAGGCTCGCTATCTCAAACACTCGGGTCACCTCCCTGATTCAAAAGAGGACACTATTAACACATCGCTCGGCAAAGGCCAAATCCGGTTCAGGCAATCAGTTTGAATTCAATCACATAGAGCGGCGGTAGATCGGGGTAGATATCGCGGATCACATTTTTAAGCTCGGGGAGGGTCATGTTCTCCTGACGGGCATGCTCGTCATTCAGTTCATCGAAGGCGACTGCGTTGACGGAGATCACCTCGATGGTGCCAAAGGGCTGGTGCTCCGTATTGGTGAACAGGGCCAGCCGCTGGCCGGGCTGCCAGTTGGCCTCGCTCTCGTCGCGGATGGTGATGGTCTTGCGACCCGCCTGAATGTCGGCAACGAAGCGGCTGAAGAAGGTGAACTCTGGATAGGTGTGAGTAGGCATGGTGACTCCTGACAGGGTTAATCGAAATGGGATGAATGGAAATCAAAGGTCGAGATAGGCGCGCAGCCTGGCCAGATCGGCGATGACGGGGCCGTCACTGCCGTCGGCAACTATGCCCTGTTCGACCAGCTCCTTGAGGGCGCGGCGGTAAACCCGCTCTGTGGTGCCGAAGCGCGCCGCCTCATGGGCCCGCTTGCGTGACCCCAGCATGGGGGTACGCTGGCGTTCTCGCCACAACTCGTAGGCGATGTTGTAGGCGATGGGGTGGAGCAGCCGGCTGGTGGTGATCTCCAGTGTATCGAGATAGTCGCTGGCAAGCGCCGCAGCGAAGAAGAGGGTTAGCTCGGGCTCGGTCAGCAGGCGCTGGGCCAGCTTGTCGGCACAGATGACCCGGGCGTCGAGTTCGGTCTCGGCCACCACGTTCCACTGCACCGGGGTGGCGCTGAAGAACTCCATCTCGCCGAAGATCTGGCTGTGACACTCAATCTCGCCGAGCTGGAAGATGCGGCCCGAGTGGACGGCGCTATTGAGGGAGACCCGACCATGTTCGACCAGATAGAGCTGCTCGCTCTGCTCCCCCTGCCGCATGATCAATTCGCCCGGCAGGTAACGGCGCAGAAACAGGGTGCAGGCGTCGAGCGCCGCGGCAAAGCGGGGTTCAAGCTGCTGGAGTTCGGCGTGAAAACGGCCGAGGGGGTAGGGCTGTTGCTGCATGACTTGCCTGTCGCACCGGATGACGAGGGCCATGAGGCTAGCAAGAGTGCGGGCCGGATACCAGCTCGCACGGTAGCGGATGTGCCGCAGTTAACGGTTTACGGTTTATTGCACCAGGGCGTAGAGGGCAGCCGCGATGGCGTGCTGCTCACCGGCCATCATCGCCTGTTCGGCGCTGGCGTAATCCGCTACCCCTTGCTGCACATCCTGCTCGAACAGCACTACGTTGCAGAGCACGGCGGCGACCCGTACCTTGCGCAGGCGACCCACGGTCAGCAGTGAGGCGGTCTCCATGTCAGCGCCGAGCACGCCACGGGCATGCCAGTAGCGGCACACCTCCTGCTCGTCATCTCGATAGAAGCTGTCGTGGGAGCGTACCAGCCCGTGCCAATGAGGCTGGCTGCTAGTGGCCACATGGTTGAGCAGGGCCGCTTGCAGCCAGATATCGGCGCAGGCGGGGTACTCGGCGGGCAGATAGGCCTGCGAGGCCCCCTCATTGCGTACCGCCCCTTCCACCACGATAAGGTCGCCAAGGCCGATGTCGTGTTGCAGGGCACCGGCGGAGCCGACCCGAATAAGCGAGCGGGCACCGGCTTGCACCAGCTCCTCCAGCGCTATGATGGCCGAGGCGCCGCCGATGCCGGTGCTGCAGACCGTGATGGGCAGCCCCTGATAGCGGCCGTTGATGAGGCGAAACTCCCGGTTTTGCCCCAGCACTTCACACTGTTCGAGCTGGCTGGCGATGCGATCGACTCGGGCCGGGTCGCCGCACAGTACCACCCGCTCGGCAATCTGCTCGGGGCGGCACTGAAGATGGGGTAACAGACTCATGGCTTATAGACCTTGTGGCTGGCGCTTGGCGGCAATCACCCAGAGGCGAGTGCCGTTGGCGGCGATAAACAGCAGGATCAGATATTCGAGCGACATGGCGTAGACGCCCTGCGCGGCATAGACACCGATGCTGATGATGTTGATGACGACCCAGAGGATCCAGTTCTCCACGTATTTGCGGGTCATCAGGATCTGGGCGACCACCGAGAGCACCGTCATGCTGGCATCCCAGAACGGGAAGGCATCGGGTGAAGGCTCGGGGGTAGCAAGGTTGGCACCAAACAGGTTGAGCAGGGAGACCGAGGTGCGCGCCAGGGTGGCGAAGACCGGGTCGATATAGCGGGTCAGCAGAGCGATGGCCAGCACGCTCACGGCGGCGGTCACCATCAGTTTGGATTTGCTGAGCCAGCGGATCTGCAGGGTATCCCCCTGATCGTTGGCCGGGCGGGTCCAGGCGTACCAGCCGTAGACGTTGGCGCAGAAGAAGAACAGCTGCAGCATCAACAGTCCGTAGAGCTGGATCTGGAAGAAGATGATGGCAAACAGGCTGACGTTGATCAGGCCAAACAGGTAGTTGATGGTTTTCTCCTGACTGGCGAACCAGATACAGGCCAGACCAAACAGGGTGCCGATGGCTTCAATCCATGACATGGCATAGCCGCCACCCAGCGGGATGGTCACTAGCGTGTTATTGATGCTGAACAGCTCGAATATGCTCATTTTCTGATCCTTGGGCATGAGGGTTAGTATGCGAGGGCGCCATTCTAAGGGGTGAGGGGGAGGAGGGGCAGGACTTTTGTCCGCCCCGGGCTTGGCCCATATCAAAGAAATCGCCGCTGCTGCCCGGTTATTCCAGCAGTGATGGGTTATGGGGCCCCGGCGGGCCGGACTTTATTGATATGTAGCAAGATGATAGCGCCGTGGCTGTGGTCTGATAGAGTCCACTCTCCGGGAGGAGAATCACGTGATAAAAGGAGGTTGCATTGAATTCCGAGCTTGTCTGGGTGCTCTGTCTGCTGGCTGGCGCCATCTATCTCTTCATGACCAACAAGGTGCGGATGGACGTGGTTGCCCTGTTGATCATTATCCTCTTTGTGCTGAGCGGCACCCTCACCCTGCCGGAGGCGCTGGCGGGCTTTAGCGATCCCAACGTTATCCTGATTGCCGCCCTATTTGTGGTGGGTGAGGGGCTGGTACGCACCGGCATCGCCTATCAGGTGGGGGATGCATTGGTGAAGGTGGCGGGTAGCAGCGAGACCAAGCTGCTGGTGCTGCTGATGGTGGCGGTGGCAAGTCTTGGGGCTGTGATGAGCAGCACCGGGGTGGTGGCCATCTTTATCCCGGTGGTGCTGAGCGTGGCGAACCGGATGGGGATCCCCGCTGGTCGCCTGATGATGCCCCTCGGCTTTGCCGGGCTGATCAGCGGCATGATGACGCTGGTGGCTACGCCCCCCAACATGGTGGTCAACAGCGAGCTGATGCGCCACGGTATTCACGGCTTCGGATTCTTCGATTTCACCCCCATGGGCGTGCTGATCCTGGGGCTGGGCATCCTCTACATGCTGCTGGTGCGCGGCTCCCTGGTGGGCGAGGGAGAAGAGGGCAAAGGCAAGCCGACCGGGCGCCGCACCCTGCGCGATCTGATCCGAGACTACCGACTGGCCGGTCGTGCCCGTCGTCTGGCGCTGCGGCCGGACTCCCCGCTGATTGGCCACACCCTGGATGAGCTGCAATTGCGTGCCCGTTATGGTGCCCACGTCATCGGGGTGGAGCGCTGGCGCAAGTTTCGCCGGGTGATGGTGCCGGTGTCGGGGATCAGTGAATTTCAGGCCAAGGATGTTCTGCTGATCGACATGTCAGACCCCGAGGTGGATGTGCGGGCGTTTTGCACCGAGGCGCGGCTCGAACCCATGATCCTGCGCGGGGAGTACTTCTCCGATCAGGCGCGGGAGGTGGGGATGGCCGAGGTGTCGCTGATCCCCGAGTCCAAGCTGCTGGGTAAAAGCGTGCGTGAGGTGACCTTCCGCTCCAGCTATGGCCTGAGCGTGGTGGGGCTGCGCCGCGATGGTGAGGCACTGGCAGGCAAGCTGGTGGACGAGCCGCTGCAGATGGGGGATACCCTGCTGGTGGTAGGGAATTGGAGCCACATCAGACAGTTGCAGACCCATAGCCGCGACTTTCTGCTGATGGGGCTGCCCGCCGAAGTGGACGAGATGGCCCCCGCCCGCAGTCAGGCCATTCATGCCCTCTTCTGTCTTGGAGTGATGATCCTGCTGATGGTGACCGATCCGGTGCCCAACGTGATTGCCGCGCTGATCGCCTGTCTGCTGATGGGCAAGTTTCGCTGCATCGACATGGAGAGTGCCTACAAGTCGATCCACTGGCCGACCCTGATCCTTATTGTCGGTATGCTCCCCTTCGCGCTGGCGTTGCAAAAAACCGGCGGGGTGGATCTGATCGTCGGTGGCCTGATCAATGCGGTGGGGGAGATGGGGCCGCGGGTCATGCTGGCCAGCCTGTTTGCCCTCTGCGCCGTGATCGGGCTCTTTATCTCCAACACCGCGACAGCTGTGCTGATGGCGCCCATTGCACTGGGCACAGCCCAGCAGATGGGGGTATCGCCCTATCCGTTTGCCATGACCATTGCCATCGCCGCCTCGGCCGCTTTTATGACGCCGGTCTCGTCACCGGTGAATACTCTGGTGCTGGGGCCGGGCAACTACAAGTTTGCCGATTTTATCCGTATCGGGGTGCCATTCACCTTGTTGGTGATGGCGGTGAGTGTGGTGGCGATCCCCTGGTTCTTCCCGTTTTGATAACCGGGATGATGAATGTGTGCACCAGCGGCCTGCGGGCCGCTTTTTGTGGCCGGGAGACAAGAGTGGCAATGCGTGCTCGGAATCAGTGAAGAGTGAGATGGACGGGAATTAACGTGGAGCTGGGTTAATAGAGGAGCGAGAGAAAAACTGGGGAGAGGCAAATTTCAGATACAAAAAAACCAGCATGAGCTGGTCTGTTTGGTACTGCTATTAATGGTGCGGAAGGAGAGACTCGAACTCTCACGCCTAGGGCGCCAGAACCTAAATCTGGTGCGTCTACCAATTTCGCCACTTCCGCAATATTAATGGTGGCTATGACGGGATTCGAACCTGTGACCCCCGCATTATGAGTGCGATGCTCTAACCAACTGAGCTACATAGC